>JABSRG010000030.1 GCA_013215165.1 Opitutales bacterium
GTTCGAGCTGTTTACCTTTTGTCATCGCGGGTTGTGGTTGTTTTTGTTTTGTTATCCACTGACCTTCAGTGGTTTAACCGCAACTCGCGATACTTTTTTATGCAAAATCCGGGCTAGACCTGAGCGAGCCAAGCGGTGAGTTTTTTTGGACGCAAACATCCCATTCTCAGCATCGAATGCTGGAAGTGGATTGAGGCGCTTGGTTGAAGTGCTTAACGAGCGGGGGTCTACTATTTCTTCTAGCTATGCCGAGGAAGAAGCCCGGCGAAACATATTGTTGAAAAGGCCGAAATGTCTTTCGGAATTTCAGAGCGTTATAAGAGGCGTCACGGTTGTTGTGGGTATAGATCGCGACATACCGCTCGAGGTCGCTGCCAAAGATCGTCCAATTCTTGCAACTGCGATCGACCAGGAATGTAGTCATTTATTGACAGGAGATAAACGTGACTTTGGTCATCTGTTTGGTGTCGAAGTCGAGGGGAACAAAAATAGTCTCCCCTAGAATGCTTGTTGAAGATCTCGCTGCATTATTGGACGACTGATCTAACGGGTCGTTGTCCTAGATAGCTGCGCGGGAATGAGCAGGAATCACGCTCCAGCTCGTGCTCTTGCATCGGCTTCTATGGCAGCACTGAGGGTTTGGAGCGTTGCTCTGGTTTGTTCTTTGACGGCTGGTAGTGATTCGACGTCTGAAACATCTTCACGGGCAAAGACGTAGAACTTGATCTTCGGCTCAGTGCCACTACCGCGAACCGCATAGCTGTATCCATTATCGAGTTCGACGACGTAAAAATCCTGCTTGGGTATGGATTTGCCGTCAGCATCGGTAAAGTCGTCGCGTCCAAAGTCCTTGATGTTTGTCACTCCAAAATCACCTATTTTCTTTGGAGTCGTGCTGCGGTAGGATTCTAAGATGTTGCGGATTTTCTGTGCGCCGGATGCACCTTCGTAGACAATGTTAATGAGCTTTTCACTATAATAACCATAGGTTGCATACAAGCTGTCGAGGAAGTCGGTCACTTTCATGCCCTGCTTTGCACACCAAGCGGCCATTTCAACAAACATGAGGACGGCAGCATTAGCGTCTTTGTCGCGGACACGATCACTGCCGAGGTAGCCATAGCTTTCCTCACCGCCAAAGACGTAGTAGGTAGAGTATTCCTGGAGCAGTTCGATGCGCGTGCCGAGTTCGGTAGCATCATAGTCTAGGGCGATACCTTCTTCCTCCAACAAGCGCTCCTTTAATACTTCTTCATAGTCACGGAGTTTTTCACCGATGAACTTAAAGCCGGTAAGGGTATTGATAATCTTCAGCCCGTGTTTCTTCGCTATCGCTTCCTGAAGTGGGGTGGTGACGAAGGTTTTGATGAGGGCGCAGTTCTTGCAATCGCCTTCTGGTAGAACGCCACCCTCTTTAAGGGTGAGGATCCGGTATTCGGCAATCAGTGAGCCGATCATGTTCCCCGTTAGGAGCTGAAGTTCACCATTTGCATTACGCACGGCCGCCCCCATACGATCTGCATCTGGATCTGTGGCGAGAACGATTTCCGCCTGGGTCTCTTCGGCCTTTGCCAATGCCAAAGTGAGCGCTTCGCTGTTTTCTGGGTTCGGTGATTTGACAGTCGGAAAGGCGGAGTGGAGCTCGTCCTGTTCGGGAACGTTTATAACTTCAACATCGAGGTTCTTGAGAGCAGGGACGGACATGATGCCGCCTGTTCCGTGGATCGGTGTGAAGACGACTTTGGGTGAGACAGATTTTAAAGTGTCTTCATCTAGGATATTTTCCTCGAGGGCTTCTAGGTAGGCTTGGTCCGCATCCTCATCTAGCGTAGTTACAGCGCTGACATCGACGTCAAGGAAGGGAATCAACTCATCGAGTGAGAGCTTTTTTACCTCAGCGACGATAGACTCTGCATGGGGTGAAACGACTTGCGCTCCATCTTCGAAATAGGCTTTGAATCCGTTGTCGTGAGGGGGGTTGTGGCTGGCTGTTATCACCACACCGCAGGTTGCGCTTAAATATCTTACTGAGAAGCTTAGCTGGGGTGTGGAGCGCGGGCCGGTAAAAATGAAGGCTTCACCCCCGAGTTTAACGAATGTCGACGCTGCAAGTTCGCTAAAGTAGCGGGAGAAATGACGCACATCGTGAGCGATGACTAGCTTAGGCTTACCGTAGGCATGTGGCTTTTCTCCTAGGTATCGTGTGGTGTATTTGTATAGGCCTATAGTCGCTTTAATTATATTGAAGTCGTTCAACATGTTGGAGCCGATCCCCGGATGTTCCGGAGTGCCCTGTGGGCCGAGGGTTCCCTGCTCAACACGCGTGATGGTGCGGCCGATAGTGCGGCCGCGCATGCCTCCGGTGCCAAAGACGATTTGTTGGTAGAAGCGGTCGTTCAACTCGGTCCATTGCTCTTTTTCAACCAGCTCTTTGAGGCTAGACTGCGCCCATTCTGGAAGTATGGCACAGTCTGTCCAGGCAGAGAGTTGCTCTGCGGTTGAAGGTAGGATGTCGCCGCGTTCTGTCGCTGCTTTTATGGTGTCGTTTATAGACATACTGAAGAGGAGTTGAGAGTGGATGCCTGATGGATCAGAGTGCGATGTCGCGCTTCATGTCGGGACGGACTTCGAGGCCTTTCCAAGAGCGCCGAAAGCTGCCTGCATCGGTGCCAAAAAGAGGGCTGATTTCAATCTTGATTTCAGGAAGGCCAGTCTCGTCGGTGAGAATTGGTAAATCGGCAGCCTTCATCCACCGGGCGAATTGCCGCATCTGGTCTTGTTTGGAAGTCTCTGGAGAATCCACGCCTTCAGCGTTTTTTACCGGAGAAAAATCATCTTCCCGTGCGGTTTCGATAATGACTGGATTTGCTGCGAACGGAAGTGCGTCGAAGACAAACATCTCGAATTTTACCCCGTTGGGTTCACTGGGCTTTTCGATGGTTTCGTCTGCCGCAACATAAGGGATCTTCTTGTTTGCTCGGTGAAAGGGAAGCTTAGCATCGCTTGCTCCAGAGCCCAGTTTTTCGACGAAGTCACGGTCCAAGATATGAATAGCAATGCTACCTGCGATAAAACGAAGAGCCCCATCGGAGTCGGCTTGCTCGCATAAGTCATCGGGCATGTCGCTATACTCGATGACGCAGTGTTTTTCATTCTGGACACAGAAGTGGCCGACTTTCTCGAGTGGGTAGGCCTTCTTGACCATCTTGCTCGACATGTCCGAACCGGCGAGCGCGTGGAAGCCGATGAAGGTAGGATCGATGCAACGGACGAGGGGGTTGTCGACCTGAAAGTAGCTGATGATGTCGATGCCCAGCTCTTTCATCTTTTCAGTGGCACCGCTGCGGAAAAGTGCGCGTAAGCTGCCGCCATGTCCATCTGGGCTCATGGCGATTTCTGAGGGGCTAGAAAGGATAATCTTTCCTTGGAAGTCCACAGCAGGCATCAGGCCCTGGCTGAAGAACATGACTTGGTCGCTGTCGAGACCGAAGAAGTGGTTTTCCTGGAATGCCGATACGGTGGCATCATGGTTGATCTTACTGGTCATGATAAACCAAGGGATCGTGCACCCGTAAGTCCGTTGGGCGGCAATGATCTTCTCTGCGAAGACTGCGAAGAGGGTTTTACCTTTGATCGGAGTGACAGGGAAGGTGCCTTTGGGGCCATTGAAACCGAGGCGTGTTCCTTGGCCTCCTGCGACAACGAATGCTGCGACACGGCCAGCTCTGAGCGCCTCTTCGCCCGCCTTAAGGGCCTGTTCCCACTCGGGATCCTGATTTCCCATGCTCGGGAGGGCCTTGTATGGTGCCGGTTCGAGACTTGAAAAATCGTGTTCTTCGTCGACTTCGACTTTGACGAGAGTTTCGACGAGATAGGTAAGCTCGGCTAGGTCGATACTGCTTGCTTGCTCGACCAAATTTGTTTTCTCCGCTTGAGAGAGAGAATCCCAATGGTGGAACACCTGGCCTTGTCCGGCTTGTTCAAAAGACTGAATGAGGGTGCGGGTAATGTCAGCTGTCATTATTTGCTGTGGGTTTCCACACACCCTCGAAATTTGTCCATGCGACGGCAAGCATAGGTTAGCTGCTGTCGCATGTTTTCCGTTCTAGGCGGCTGCATGAACCGCCCGTAAAGAAAGGTTTCTAAAGAACGGTCGCTTTTTCGATTTTCACAGGTTTGCGCGGCTTGTCGCGAGGATCGGTATCTACAGCTTCGATGGCATCGATAACATCGGATCCTTCGGTGACTTCACCGAAGATTGTGTGACGCATATTAAGCCATGGGCACTCAATTGTGGTGACAAAGAACTGGCTGCCGTTGGTGTTTGGGCCGGCGTTCGCCATCGCGAGGAGATATTTACGATCGAATTTCACATTGGGGTCGACCTCATCCTCAAAGGGTTTGCCCCAGATGGACTCACCACCCATGCCTGTGCCCGTTGGATCGCCACCTTGGAGCATGAACTCTTTGATGATCCGGTGGAATATGAGCCCATCGTAATAGCCGTTTTTGGCATGCGTTGTGAAGTTTTCGCAGGTTTTCGGAGCGATATCTTCAAATAGAGCTACCGTAAAAGTCCCGTGATTCGTTTCGATTTTGATTTGGGTTTTAGCCATAAGGTCCGGAAGTTGAGCGGAAAGTTTCAAGGCGACAAGGCTTTACCCTATTCAGGCGCGTTTCAGACTCACTTTGGCAGGTCGAAAAACACCTTCAGCGTGCCAATATTCAAAGCGGCTTCTGTGAGTTCCACTGTCGATACAGGCTTTCCATCCACTAGGGTCTCGGTCTTGAAAGGGACCGGAAGGCCATCGATCTGTTGGTAATCTCCATACTTCACAACAATTACGGAACCATCGGGAAGTGTGAGCTTTCGCTCTCTTTCAAGGAAGTCTCGAGCATCGATTTTCATTTCGATACGAATATCCTCGGCGTGCGTATCTCGCGGAGTAACCGTGGCCAGGTAAATTCGAGGATTGGCCGGATCGACAGATATTGCCGCTGTGCGCCTTTGTTCTCGTAGGGTCCACAGCGGATTGTCGAATTCTGCTTCCAGAGAGAGATGCAGGCGTTGGGTTGGATCGCTGATGATTTCCGTATTCAGCCAGTCTCCACCGTGGCGCACGCCCTTCCAGACGACCTCTTCAGTAACTGCCGTTACCCAGGTTTCTTCGACACTCAGACCAAATTCAAAGCGCATCAGGTCTGGGCGTCTCTTGAAAAATCGAAATGGGAAACTCCCTGATCCGTCGGCAAAGCTGATTTCCCCAATGAGCCGGCTACTCATGATACCCTTCATGAGTGCGTCACCACCCTGTGCGCGATAATAACGGGTAAGGACGTAGACTCCTAGGTCTTGGCCCTCTAAGGGTGGGTTGTCTTGAGCGCTAGCTTGAATATTGAAGGCCAAGACAGCCAGGGCCACGGCGATGAAAAATTTCACCGAGTAAGGCCTACACAGGGCGGATGCACGTTGTTCTTGGGAGTCCGATGATGCAACCTTCGCGATCGATAAGGAGCATGTCGACTGCTTTGGCGATTTCTCGGTTCCAATGCATGAAAGCGCTTATCCAATCGATATGGAGTCCTTTAACTTTTAAAGGTTCGCGATGGTTGATTCCTTCTCCAGAAATCGTCGCAAGTGTTTCATCAGTAGATGCATTCGTGACTAAGATGAACACGGTTGAAGGTCCGTCTGCTCCGTCTAAATCGTGAATTTGGGCATCAGTCGCGGGTTGAGTCCCGTCGAAGAGAATATTTTTTTCCTCCTGAATATCTGTCTCTCGGCCTTGAAGAATAGCAGTCACGGAATCCTCCAAGATCGCTTGTGGGTCTGCGTAGCTTCCCCCTTCGCTGATCATGGTAGCCAGTGCTGGTAGAAAGGACAGAGTGCAGTGTGGCAGCTGTTGAACCGTGCCTGGAAAGGCCAGAGCGTTTTGAATACAAGAATGCGTTTCGTTTTGACAAAATGTGTCCCATGCCGGGGGCAGGGAGTCAGTAGGCGAAGACATCTTGATGGCTACTCGTTGAGGTTGTGGAGGTGAGGACGGGCAGACCGAAAGTGTATGCCCGGTGATTTATTTAAAGGACGGTTTGACGGTGTTAAAGATATATGTGCAACCTGCAACTATATTGTTACATCAGCTCCGGTCTATTTTCGCCAATTCGCTTCACCAGCTTTTTGATGTCCTGCGTGCAATCCTTTTTGCAAATAAGGGTGGCGTCCGGAGTCTGAACGACAATGAGGTCATCGACACCCAGTAGGGCAACGGTGTGGTCTTTGCCGGCGTAGATAATATTATTCGATGCGTCGCTACAGTAGGCATTGCCACGTATAGTGTTTCCTTGTTTGTCAGCTGGAAAATGGCGCTCTAGCGCGGTCCATTCGCCGACGTCATCCCAATCAAAAGCTGATTCAAGGCAGGCGACGTTCTCAGCATTTTCGATGATGGCGTAGTCGACAGAGATTTTTTTCAAACTCGGGTAGTGTTGCTCCAGAGATTTGTTGAGAGCGACGCCGCGGCTTAGATCAGTATCGATGGCTTGTAGCGCTCCGTAAAGATCAGGAGTAAAGGTCTTGAGTGCCGTATCAATGGTCGCAACTGACCAGATAAACATCCCGGCATTCCAAAAATATTCGCCTGATGCTAGGTATTTTTCTGCCGTCTCGGGTTCTGGTTTTTCGACGAAGCGTTGGACTTCGAAGACGTCGCGATCCATAGACTGCCCCGTAACCCCCCCACGGTGAATATAGCCATAGCCAGTGGCAGGATGAGTCGGTTTAATACCTATGGTTACGATTACCGAACGTCGCATTGCTTCCGTCAGCGCGGCATCCAGGACCGCTTGGAATCCACTTGCGTCGGCAATTGCAGCGTCGGCTGGGAGCATGGCAAATGCAGCCTGAGGGTCCTCTCGCTTTACCAGCAAGGTTGCGAGTCCAACTGCTGCGGCTGTATCTCGTCCCTCAGGTTCACCAATGACACGCTCGGGTCGCAACTGAGGACATACCTCTAAAACCGCGTCGCGCTGTTCCGTGTTGGTAATGACAAAGACATTTTCCACGGGAATGTCAGCAGGAAGCCTTTCAACCGTTTGGGTGATCATCGCCTTGTCCCCGACGATCGGGAGCAATTGCTTAGGACGCTTGAGGCGGCTTTGAGGCCAAAAGCGTTCACCTTTTCCACCGGCCATGATTACGACGTATTTATTCGGCATAGAGTCTAAATTAGCATTTCGATCGAATCTGGCCAACGGGAATTCGCACAATCGTAAATTTGTTGCTTAACTCGCCTTGGTGACTCGCCCGCGAATAGCTTCGACGACCAAGAGGCATTTTTTCCAAGTTGGAACATAAGCACGTTCCGCGAATGGGTTGAGGTCTTGTTCCTCAATGGCGTCCAAGATGCCTGCGTAGACGCGTGCCATGATTTTCGCGCATTGCTGTGAGCCATCGTACGGAATCGCGCTGAGGCCTTCTCTGCCTAATTCATAGAAGTGACGGGCTCGTCCGATTTCATGCTCCATGATTTGTTTCCAGCGCTGGGTATGTGTGCCGGTTTCCAGATCTGTGTAGTCCAGACCATAGGAATCCAAAAGATCCACCGGAAGGTAGCACCGTCCTCGGCCCCAATCCTCGTTCACATCTCGGAGGATGTTGGTGAGCTGCAAGGCTATGCCCATCTCGACCGCATGGGGAAGGGCATCTTGATCGCGGACCTCGAAGACACAGCACATGATCAGTCCGACTACGCTCGCCACATAGTAGCAATACATCTCCAGTTCGGGATAGGTCTGGAGTCGCTGGGGTTGACGATCCAAGCAACAGCCGTGGATCAGGTCTTGCCAGAAGGTTTTTGGAATGCCGAATTCTTGATTTACAATGCGAAAGGCAGGTGCCAGGGGCAGTGCATCATCACCTTCAAGTATTTTATCCAACTCTTTGTTGAGAAACTCCTGTGTAGGCGCTAAATCGGATTCTGGAGCCTCATCAATAATATCATCCACATACCGACAATAAGCATAGACGGTGAAGGCAGCTAGGCGCTTGAATTTGGGTAGTGGGAACGAAGCAAAAAAGAAGCTCTTCGCATGATGGCGCGTAACTTGGCGACAATGTTCAATCGATTGAGCTAAGGACTTATTTTTAAACCATTGCCGATTCGCCATGGGTAAGTTCCAAGACTCCGGGATCTTGGCTGCGACTTCGGGTGTGAAAGAATAAGGTCTCACACAAAGAGGCAAAGCAGCAAAAAGGAGAATAGCAAGGGCGTGTGTTTCTAGGGTTCTGGGCTGTCTAGATCAAACTTCACACCATTAGAGAGCGTATCTATATAATTTTCTCTGTCGAATCCAGTTGCGGAAAGCTCTTGCATCAAAGATTCCAAAGTACCCCACCTTCGTTCAGAGTCTGGGATTTGGCTGATGCTGTGTCGTGAAAAAACAGTCCGATCTGAGTAAGTGTCTGCGGTCTGTTATCACAATAAGACCCTTGATGTGGTCCAGTTTGTACTCGAACTTGTTCGTTTGCCTCTTGGCGTGAGGCCAATTATACCCTCAGCATGCACTCCGTAGAACTCATCGTGGATGCCCAGGCAATACTGGGTGAAGGCCCTATTTGGGATGAGCGTCGCAACTTGCTTTGGTGGGTTGATATTATAACCGGGAAGCTGCATGCATATGATCCTATAACAGACGCTGCACGTGCTATAGATACAGAACCGCTCTTTGGCACGGTCGTCGTTCGCGAGTCCGGCGGGCTGCTAGGAGCGTATCATGATGGCTTTCATTACCTCGATCCTGAGACGGGAACGCGCACTCTGATTTCCGACCCAGAGTCGGACAAACCCGACAATCGCTTTAACGACGGCAAATGCGATCCACAAGGGCGCCTATGGGCCGGAACCATGGCGATAGAAGGGCCGTATTCTGAGCCGAAAGGTAGCCTCTATTGTCTCGGTCTCGACGAAAGTGTGGAACGTAAAATCGATGCGGTGACCATTTCGAATGGCATCGGATGGAGCCCAGATGGGCGTTGGATGTATTACGTGGATTCCCCGGAGCGTACCGTGTCCCGATTTGAATTTGATGGTAAGACTGGTGAAATCAGTAAGCCAACGAGAGTCATTTCGTATCCTAAAAAAGGCGGAGTCCCGGATGGTCTGGTCGTCGACGCTGAGGGCATGTTGTGGGTGGCTCAATTTGGCGGCGGGTGCGTTGTGCGTTGGAATCCTGAAAATGGCGAGAAACTCACCGAGATCCAGCTGCCGGCCAAACAGATCACCGCGTGCACGTTCGGGGGTCCAGGACTCAAGGACTTATACATCACCTCAGCCCGCGTTGGTTTGAGCGATAGCGAACTGGCAGAACAACCCCAAGCCGGTGGTCTGTTCCGAGTGCGCGGTGCCGGCCGAGGTATGCTGGCTAACCGTTTTGGCGGATAATTAATTTTTGTCGGCATCCTTAGATGAGAACCGGCCAGTATTCAGGAATCTCACTGTTTCTGCTATGGCATATTTGTTCTTCATGATAAAGGGGTGAGGTGAAGGGATAATACGAAAATCTCGCATGCCTTCTACTTGTGCGCCTCTAGTGGAAACTTTCCCATCATTGGGTCCCGGGATTAAGAGAGAAAGCAATAGGTTGATAGTCCGATCTCCAGTGAGCACTCCTAAATCAAAGTCCACGGTTCCGAGAGCTTTTACAAAGCCGTCATCCGCGGTGCCTAGCTGACGGCCCGCGGGTCCATTTATCCAATGAAAGAGACGGAATTTACCAAGCACGTCGACCACCTCACTCCCTTGGTTCGGCGGGGCCAGCATGACCACTCTGCAAAGGTTCGGGATCGGGTCGTTTTTCTGAATATATCTCAAAATGCTGCCACCCATTGAGTGGGTGACAGCATGGATCGGATCTGATCCATCGAATCGGGAAAGAACTTTTTTACGGACGAATTTGCTCAGTTCTTCGATCGGATGATGTCTCGATGGATAATCGATGTTCAGGACTGAAAAACTTTCTTCGCGGAGTCGTTTCTCAATCTTTTGCATGGATCGGGAAGTTCTCGCGAGTCCATGCAGTAATATGACATTATTATTGTCGATAAATTAGAATAAAAGACGTGCTGTATGGAAAGTGCACGACTTTTCTCACCCTATCTTTCTCAGGGGAGGGGTGCTCCACGGCTTGAAATGAATAGTTCGTACCATTCTTCTCGGCTTAAGGTCCAATGACCCTGGGCGCCCTCGGCTGCGTTTTGGATGCGCTCGGTATTCATGGTCCCGATGACCGGCTGAATCTTCGCTGGATGACGCATGAGCCAATTGATTAAGACGGCTTCGCGCGATACACTATGCTTTTCCGCGATTTGTTTAACCAGATCGGCGGTCGCCTGTTTGTGTGCTTCGCTTTCCTTAAGCGGTTTACCGCTTAATACCCCCTTGGCTAAGGGGGACCAAGCTTGTGGGATGATGTTGTGTAAATGGCAGTAGTCCAGAGCCCCTTCGGCGCGAAACTGGGGGAGCGGCTTACCTTTTGTAGTAAGTATTCCAGAATCGATTTGAAGCGGATAATCTAGGCTGATTTGGATTTGGTTTACCTTGAGGGGTTGGTCGAGCCACTTGCGAAGGAGATCCATTTGCGTGGGCGACTGATTCGAGACTCCGAAGTAGCGCACTTTTCCTAAATTGTGGAGCTGGTCAAAAGCTTCAGCTACTTCTTCCGGATCCATGAGGCAATCGGGACGGTGGAGCAGCAAAAGGTCGATATAATCCGTATGGAGTCGCTTGAGGATGCCATCAACGGAAGCTAGGATATGTTTCGAGGAGAAATCATAGCGTCCTGGAAAGCCGGGTTCGGGGTCGTCCAGAAAACGAATACCGCACTTGCTCTGTAAAAATAGATCCTCGCGGTTCAGCCGCATTTCATCAAGTGCAGCGGCGAAGACCTGCTCGCTCTTACCCTTGCAGTAAATGTCGGCATGGTCGAAGGCGTTGATGCCGAGACTGATTGCAGCCTCAATGGCGCTGCATGCACGGTTCACGTGATTAGAATCGACGGGGTCTGTATTCCATCGACCGCCCATGAGCATGCAGCCGAGCATGAGTCGGGGGAGTTGGATGTCGGTATCGGGAAGGGTCTGAGTGAGCATAAGATGTTAATCCGCTAATGCACGCGAATGAACGCTAATTTGAAAGACATTTGGGAAAGGACATAAGATCGTGCTAAAACAATTCTCCCTGCGTGTAGTATTCGACGGGTTTTAAAAGG
The DNA here is from genome assembly GCA_013215165.1 of Opitutales bacterium. Taxonomy (NCBI): domain Bacteria; kingdom Pseudomonadati; phylum Verrucomicrobiota; class Opitutia; order Opitutales; species Opitutales bacterium. Next base: position 11,266 of record JABSRG010000030.1, read on the forward strand.
AGTGGATCATCCACCCGAGCGGAATTGACAGCTTGGGAGACGGTCCAGCTTTTGAAATCGAGATCGGTGCATGTGCGAGTGATACGGGAATATATTTCTGGGCCAGGCGGTTCTTCTGCCATCCAGATCCGATAATCTTTACGGTCTAAAATGACAGGCATGCGGTGATGGATGGTGCTGAGTTGCGCGTGATTCTCGGCTGTGGTGGTAAGGATCGTGGCAGACTCGATCTCACTGCCGCCCGGATCGGCCCAATGCTCCCAGAGGCCTGCGAAGGCAAAGAACCCTCCACGCTCAGGCGTGATATAGTGAGGGATTTTCTGATTATTGTGATCTACTTTCCACTCGAAATAGCCGGTTGCTGGAATGATACAGCGCCGGTAGCGGTAGGCGTTGCGAAAGGTCGGTTTTTCACGAGCCGTTTCAGCACGTGCATTGATGGTTTTGTAGGCTATGGATGGATCCTTTGCCCAGCTGGGCACCAATCCCCAGGTCAACCAATTGGCTTCGATCGGTTCCCGCGGTCCGCTGGGTCCGTTGCGGATCGCCAAGATCGCCTGACTTGGAGCGATGTTGAAGCGCGCTTTGATCTTCGGCGCTTCATCGAGATCGAAATGATCCGCGATGATCGCACCGGACTCAGTCATGACAAAACGGCCGCACATGAGATGGAGTGATTATCCTTTGAAGAAATTTGTCAAAACCGGTCTCAGGTTCAAGGCAGTTGGTCAGAGTGGCGAATTCCGAAGGCACACTGTCTGGTAAAATCTCATGGCTCGAAAAATCAGTTTCCTCAATTTCAAGGGCGGCGTTGGCAAAACGTCCTTAGTCGTAAATTTCGCTTCTATCTTAGCTCATGCTGGCAACCGCGTGCTTCTTGTGGACTGCGACCCTCAATCAAATTCTAGTATCTGGACACTTCGGCTAGACCGCTGGAATGAGCTTCAAGGTGAACGCGGGGATGAGACGCTTCTCAGCGTTTTGCGACCAGGGGGTGTTCCGATTCGGCATGCTATACAAAATGACGTGGTTTGGGATCTTGATCGCAATCCAGTCTTACCCGGCCTGGACCTCCTTTCGGCTTTATTCAGTCTCATGGATATCGAGCACGAAATTGAAGATCCCGAAGATGATCCGATTTATAGTCGTTTCTATCGCCAGATCGCCACGATCGATAGCGATTACGATTACATCATCTTCGATTGTCCGCCTAATTTGTTCAAAACAACGCAGTGTGCCGTCTTTAGCTCAGAGGATATTTATGCTCCTGCAAACCCAGATGCCTTGAGTATCATTGGCTTTCATTTACTGGTGAACAAAATGCTCATGTTCGTTGCCGAGACTCAGAGTGACCGCGACCGACTCGGAGCCATCGCGCCGCAGATACGAGGAGTCGTGCTCAATGCTGTGAAAAATGGCGTTAATTTTGAAGCGCCTAAACAACGCCTGGAGATTATGATTGAGCGGTTTGTGCAGAAGCGCCTGGTCCACCGTAATGCCGGTATTCTCGACTTAGAGATACGCCATACTATCCTTGCAAGCCGATTGGTTTCACAAGGAATCCCTGCTATTTTAAGTCGAGATACCGACGTGATAACCGGCATCCTCAGTGACTACAAAAAAGTCACCGATCTCATCCGTACCGAACGCATAAGTTTCACGGAAAGTGCGGCAGTGTAAGTGCGGAAGAAGTCTATCCACTCAGGCTAATTGAGCTGCTGACTTGTAGGATAGAAGTGACCATTCCGACAGCGACGAGGGCGACAAGGGTGAATCCAAAGGCCATTGCTGCACTGGTGATCAGGTTGGTCATGATCTTAAGGGTGCGATCCAGTTCGCGCCGATAGCCTTTGGCAACCTCTCCCAAACCATGGGCAAGGTTACCCGTGTTTTCGCCGATGCTGAGGATGTCGACAGACAAGTCGTTGAAGAGCCCATTCTGGCGTAGCGATTGAGAAAAATTGGCTCCCTCGTTTACATCGATTCGAGTCTGACGAAAACGACCCGATAAGGCGGCGTTGTCTAACGTGCGCTCACTCAGACGCATGGTTTCGGTCATATTAATCCCAGACTCGATGAGCGTTTTGAGTAAATTGGAGAGCTGAAAATACTCGCCGCAGGAAATAATTGTACCAACAAAGGGGACGCGCAGAAGAAACTGATCTGATAGCCGCTTGCCGGTGGCAGTCCGTCGCCATTGGGAAAGGGTAACAGCACCTATCACAATTCCAACTGCGAGGAATGGACCGACAGTCGTCGCAAACGATGACGATCCCAAAAGAATGCGCATGAAGATATTCGGATCGCTTCCGAGCTGGTCGAGCATGCTCTGCATTTTTGGTAAGAGAAATACGATCAGAAAAATTGCTACACCGACTGCCGCGCATGCGATAAATACGGGATAGGCTAACCCACCCAAGACCTTGTTTTTGATTTCCTCGCGCTCCTCGAGGTGGGCCACCACGCTTTCGATAATCGGTGCTAAGCGTCCAGTCGCTTCGCCTGCTTCAATGACGCGGACTACGGACTGGGGGAAAAGCTCGGGCTGTTCGGCCATGGCGTCCGCGAGGGTGCGGCCTTCCGAAAGCTCCCGCCATAGCGTCTGTGCCACTTCTTTAAGCGTCGGGTCGGAAAGACGCTGCTGGAGCAGCCGCACACTGTCGCCCACCGGCATGCCGGATGAGTGGAGTTCGAGTAGCCGTTTGAGGAATTCGAGTCCCAGTTTTGTTGAGCCGCGCTTCTTGCGTTTCGGCAGTGAAAAATTGAAGGATCGAGAGGTGGTGTGACCAGCGGGTTCGTGAACTTCGGAAACGGACTGAGCGGGTCGGGTATGCTTCTTCTTTGCTGGCGCTGTATGCGCACCCTGTTCCTGTATCTGAATGGGCCGCAACTGCCGCGCCGCTATCTTCCGCTGAGCCGCTCTGCGGTCCGCAGCCTGCAACGAACTCCTGACTTTCTTACCAGAGTTATCGAGGGCACTGTATTCAAATACTGGCATGGGTTTGTTATCCGCTAATCGGGTCTAAGGATTTGGAAGGAATTTTTTTGAAATCCGCTAATGGACGCTAATTTACGCGAATAGTCTGTTTGGTTCATTTTATCTTCGGAGGCATTCGCAAACTCGAATTATTTGCCTTTGGGGCGTGCTTCGGACACAGAGGTAGGATGATCAATATCAAGGATTTGTTTTTGAATATTGGGGAGCTTCGCGAGCAGGGCATCAAGATTGGCGTAGCTCGATCCTAATTCTTTGGATATGTCATCCTTAATTTCGTGCAGCTCTGTTATGATTTCGTCTTTCATTTATACTAATCTCAAAAATTAGCGTTCATTCGCGTGTATTAGCGGATAGAAACAAAATTCATCAGTTTTCAGAGAATCTTGAGATTGGCATGGGTGATTCAATTGCATGCTGATTTTAAAGTATACATGGGGATTATTTGTCATCCGCGAATGGACGCGAATTCACGCTAATACGTTCTCCCCCGAGTAGAGCTTGCACTTCGTCTGCCGCTGCTCGGTTGCTTGGTGAATTGAGCATGATCTCGATACTCTTTTCTCTGGCGAGGGAGTCTTGGGGAGTGTCCCTTATAGCCAAGACAAGCCGTTTGTAGTTATAGTCTGAATTAAATCTTTCGTTGGCAGCTCCCAATTGAAACGCTCCATATAAGGCGCAAGTTGACACGATCACTGTAGCCAAGACAGCACCAGTGATTATCAGCAGATGTTTAGTACCCGTCTCCATGCATTAGCGTTCATTCGCGTTCATTAGCGGATCATCTTCTTCCAAGATATCTGCAAAACGCATGACTTCATCCAGTGTCGTCAGGCCGCGTTTAGCCTGTTCCCAGCCAGAGTATTGGAGGTTTTTCATGCCCTGTTGCAGGGCGATGGTGCGGATGGCACGGGCGGATGCACGTTCGACTACTTTTTCGTGAATCTCTCCGGACATGCGAAGGATTTCAAAGATGCCGACGCGGCCTCGGTAGCCAAGCCCACGGCATTGCTCACAGCCGACGGCTTGCTTGAGGAGGTGTGCGTGTTGGGCTTCTTGGATATCGATGTTGAGCGCGGTTAAACAGCTTTCGACATGACCAGCAGGAAATTCTGTGGGTGTCGCACAGGCTGGGCACAGGCGGCGGACGAGACGCTGGGCGATGATCATCTCGATAGCCGAAGCGACCAAGAAGGGCTCGATATCCATGTCGATCAACCGTGTGATGGCACCCGATGCATCGTTCGTGTGTAGCGTGCTCAGGACAAGGTGACCCGTGAGTGACGCCCGGATCCCGATATCCGCAGTTTCCCGGTCACGGATTTCGCCGACCATGATGACATCGGGGTCCTGACGAAGAATGGCGCGCAGGGATGTGGCAAAGGTGAGACCGATTTCGCTGTGTATTTGAGTCTGATTAACTCCGGGCACTTCGTATTCGATGGGGTCTTCGACGGTGATGATACGTCGCTCGGGCCTGTTGATCTTACGCAGGAAAGCGGTAAGAGAAGTCGATTTTCCCGATCCGGTGGGCCCCGTGACCAAGATGATGCCGTAGGGACGATCCAGAGACTGAGTGACGCGTTCTTCCTCCTCTTGTTGTAGGCCGAGTTCGCGGATGGAGAGAGGCTGCGACTTTACATTGAGCAGACGTAGGCTGACACTTTCGCCATACATGGTGGGAAAGGTGGAGATGCGGATGTCCAGCTCTGTTCGATCGGCAGTAAAGCTGATACGCCCATCTTGCGGGCGGCGTTTCTCAGAGATGTTGAGTCGCGCCATGATCTTGAGGCGAGAGATAATCGCTGATTGGAAACGCACCAGGTTGTCAGGCACACGCACAGGCACGAGCTGTCCATCGATCCGGTAGCGGATGATGAGTGAGTCGCGCTGAGGCTCGAAATGAATGTCTGTAGCTCGGTCGGTGAGGGCACGCTGGATTACCTCGTTGACGAAGCGAATGATGGCCGCGTTTTGGTCCTCACTGTCGTCTTCGAGTTCATCGTCAGCGAGGCCTAGGTCGGAATCATCTAAAGAGCCAGAACCGATACCGAAGCGCTGGGTAATAGTGTTGGCGACTGCCTCTGGATTTCCCAAGACCCAAGTCGGCGAACGGCCGCAGGTGGCGCGTATCCACTTGGACATGCGTGGGTCTGGGGGCCAAACAGTGACCAGGGTTAATAGACCCGAATCAGATTTGGGATCCTCTGCGAGCGGCAAGCACTGGTATTCGTGGATGATGCGGGCAGGAAGTATCTCAGCTGGATTTTCTGCTACATCGAAGGTGTCTTGGTAGGGCACGGCCCCACGCGCGGCTATGTCTTCGGCGATTTCAGTGACCGATGTTTGGTGCTGGCGCGCGAGGAAAGGAATGCGCTCCTCGCGGGGTATTTCCTCCCAAAGGGCCTTTGCATCCTCGTCAAGAGACTTTACCCAAGAGAGGGTCTCACTATGGAAATTAGGAGCGGACATGGCTAATTATTATCGCGGCGGCGGGGAACAATGACACGACGGCGAACGGGTCTGCGGACGATTGGGTCGTCTTCCTCCTTCTCCTCGACTTGGCGGCGGTTATTTGCGCTATTTGGGCGAGCTGGCGGAGTGCGTGGAGGGGGTCGGGTAGCGGAAAACGTATTTTCTCTGAGATCGAGCGTCTGAACGCGTCCGTCAGCTCGAATTTGCAGCGAGCGTGATGAAGCGTCAAAAGACAGAATCTCGAACGAGGCATTTCCTGAATTGTCGATATCAGCCCATTGCGAGGTATTATTTGTCTTATTGAAGAGGCTGACCCGTGTTTGATCCCCGAGGGTGATCCAGCCGCGAAATTCCCATTGGCCAGGAGGTTCTTCTTCCTCTTTCTCAGGCTGTTCGTTGGAGGGATTTGGATTATATCCCTCCGGAAAGAAGGGTGAGCGCTCTATCAAGGAATCTAAAGACTGAGCCGGTAGCCCAACGCCGACAGACAGCCAGGTAAGGAGCAGGCTTTGGATGAGCAATCTGTTGAAAAAGGGGCACATGAATGGGCTTTAGTGAGCTCGGGCGCGGGGGTTGAAAAAGGTGGATGCGTTTTCTGGCTCCTGCTCGGCAGGATCTGCATTAAGGCCGTGTTCGAGGAAGTGTTTCACGTTTTTCTCGAAGCGTGGGTTGCGACTTAGCGTCTCTTCCGTGAATGCCGCAGCTTCCGACGACTCCGCAAGGATTCGAGGGCGAATAAATAGGATCAGTTCCCGACGATCACCTTCCTTTTTATTCTCTGTAAATATTAGATCTCCAAGGATTGGGATTTTCCCCAACAATGCCATTCGGCTTTGAGAATCACTGAAGTTGTATTCCTGGAGACCACCAAGAATTACCACATCACCGTCATGAACGTTAACGTAAGACTCTGCTACTCTGTTTCCAATCACGGGTTGTTCGATGTCTCCAACGTTCGTAGTGGTCACCAGATTGTCGACGGTCTGTTTTATATCGAGCTGAATTTTACCGTTTGAGCCGATGAGTGGAGTTACCTCGAGCTCAATTCCTATGTTGCGGAATTCGACTGAATTATTGATGGAATTGCCGGTGGTGTCTGATTGCGCGGTGGTGACAAAAGGGCGCTGTTGTCCTACCTTGATACTAGCTGTGCGTGCATGTGTCGTAAGTATCTGGGGGGCATTGAGAACGCGCACATTTCCATTTCCCGCAGCGGATCCGATAAATAGATCTAAATCAAAGTCACTCAATGTTCCTCCTAACGAGACATCACTAATATTTCCATCTGAAATCCCGATCCCGCCTCCAGTGGTAGCGATGTTGCTGAGGCTCCAAACACCACCGACACTATCTATATCAATACCGAGTGTATCAATGCCACGGGTTTCGTTCTCACGTAGTGTAACCTCTGTTATAATCACTTCAATGAGGACCTGAGGCAGAAGCACGTCGAGTTGCTCCATCAAGATTTCTATCTGCTTTAGGTCTGATTCCGTTCCAAAGGCTATCACCGAATTAGTCCGCTCGTCAGCGACGACCCCGACATATTCTGAGAACTGTACATTCTGTGCTCCGTCCGAATTTGAGCCGCTTGAAGTCTCGATGACTGGCGACTGGGCCGGTCCTTCTTGCTGTGGGTTGGGTGTAGGTTGGCGACTGTTGTTGTTGCGATTATTCGCGTTGCGTTGATTTTCAGCCCGCTGTCGGGCTTCGCGTTGTCCGGCGATTATTTCGTTTAGAATTGCGATTAAACCGGCTCCTTCACCTTCCTCCCCACCGCTGACACGGGCGTTGTTAGCCTGAAATATCCGTGTCGAGGTAAGGGGGGAAACATTCACATCGAGATTGGCGACCATCGGATCAATAAGGGCGCGGTTGGCAGGATGGGTGAGCAGGATGATTTGGTTGGTACGTTCGTCGGCCTCAATAACTGTTTGTCCGACAAGAAAACCCTGGAGGGATTGTGTGAGTAGGGATTGCAGGCGCTGAGCGATCTCGCGTGCCTGGGTATTTTTTAATTGTACGAATACCAGTTCTTCTTTTCGGGCGGAGGGAGTGTCAGCGGTTAATAACACTTCGTCGATGAGCTTTAGGTTATTGAGGGAGTCCGTGATAAGGAGCTTAGAGGACTGTTCGAAGATAACAGGCTCGGGAAGACCTTGGGTGCGAAACTGCTGAATGACCTGAACTGCTCGAGCCATCTCCACATATTGAATCGAATAGATCTTGGCGTAGAGTTTTTGGCTGTTGAGATCGTCAGGTAGCGAGCCATCTGTAATGAATTCAGGAGTCAAGGCATTGACCGGAGCATTCACCGGAACAGCGCGGAGGAACTTGTCGTCCATCTCTACAACGGCGAGGCCATTCATGCTGAGAATACTTTCTATAGCCTTAATCGCCTCTGCGCGTGTGAGGGCACCTTGTGAGTCAAAATTAAAGGCCATTTCGGGTAGGTTTTGCGGGCGGAGAATAACTCGGCCTGATAGCATTTCCAGCAGGCTGAGCACTTGGTCGGTGGTATCACCAGCAAGCAGGACTTGGGGCACCTCATCTTCGGGGCTGAGGTTTTCAGCGGGTCGAATTTGCCCCAGCGAGACTACGGGGCACAGGGCGACAAGGGTGAGTGCGAGGAGTGCGCGCTTGATATACGTTGAGATATTCATCAGCGAAAAGGGTAAGGAGCTACAAGGCTTTGAGTTCAAAAGAAGAGAGTGTGAATGTCGCATTGTGTTCGGTGGGACGGCTGCGATTTACGGTGATGCGCACTGAATCGATCACGAGGTAGGGCGCTTCCCGTTGAAGGCTTTGAGTAAACTCAATGAGGGGTCGCAGCTCAGCACGGTTGATGTTCAGACGGACCGAATGGGTATTAAAGTCCTCGTTGGTCACTGAGGGACGGTTCGAGATGGAGTAGCTCAGGTCGAAGCTGCGAGATAACTCATCTACTCGGCCTGCTAGCTCGGAGTCTGAATAGGTCTGCGAAGCATCTAGAGTTTCGAGGGCCGCTACGAGTTCAGCATCGATACGCTCACGATCTTTGAGCCACTCATTCTGGCGTTCAAGGTTGTAGCCCTGGCTGCGGTAGGTTGTCCAAAAGCTCTGCCAAGTCGCTATCTCTGAGCTCGCCCACCAGAGAGCCAGGACGAGAACGATTGCCAAGGCAAGGATCTGCTCACGAGGCGAACGTTCGATGAAGAGCGCACGGACGCGTTGTGTGTATGCACTCATGAGGTCGTTCCTTCCACATCTTCGTCCGCGCTGCTGGATTCGCTGTCTTGTGGGCTGGGAGATAACGGCTCGATGGGCGGTAGAGCATTGACGGTGATAGCAATTTCGAAGTCGACCGCACCAGGGCGCGTGCTACGGATATCGTGTGCAATCGAGCTGAATGCGTTGTTTCCAACAAACTGCTGGATATAAGCGTTGACCTCGTTGACCGTTTTGCCGCGGGCTGAGACCTCGAAAGTATCGGAATCAGTTGCCTCGACGCGGAGAAATTGAATCGATGTGGGCCGATTGTCGTTGAGGACGGCCATCACCGCAAACGGCCTCATCTGTGACTTTTCGATATCCTCTAGCTTATAGAGGAAAGACTGCTGCTGCTCTAGACGACTGACGATGGGCGTCTGAGCATCGAGCTTTCCATCTCGAAAACCTAGGAATTTATTCAAACCCCATTGTGCTACTTCTAGGCCTAACAAAACTAAGAGGAAAACCGCGACATAGGTGACCGAGCGCCAGAGCAGGCTGCTGGTGCGCAGTTGTTTCTGTCGGGCGGCCTTGAGATCATGATCGCGGAGATCAGCCAGCCACATTGCATTAGGATTAAGGCTGAGTTGCCGAGTCGTATCTGGGCTTATTCCATCTCTGAGCTGCCATGAACATCCGAGGTCTTCACTCGAAGAGTCAAGATCGACTCGGTAGGAACTAATTTGGCCAGGTTCTGGAGGAGTTTGAAGGTCGAAAGCCTCAGCGAGCGTGTTGGGTAGTTCTTCAGATTCCGTTTCAATAGCCACGGCCTGAGTGGGTGTCGCATCGCTTGAATAGGCTATTGCCACGCTGTAGTCTCCACAGTGGACGACAGCAAACGAACTCCCTGTTTCGATCAGGGCTACCGCAGCAAATTCTGGAACTAGAGGTGAGATTTCATCAAAGCCTGTGATTCCAGAACGTTTCAACAATTCGCGAGGAGCAGCGTAGCAAAAGACGCTCTTGCGTGATGGATGAGCGATCCATCCCCAGGTTAACTGTTCAATGGGGAAGGGTGCTGTGTTCTCAATTTCGAGCTCGATGAGGCCGGTGATTTCCTCATCTGAAATGCCGTCAGGCAGGGCAATCCATTCTAAGAAAAATAAGCCAGCATCGATCGAGGCTGGTTGCTCCATCAATGGCGAATCATCGGCATCGGGATTTATCTGATTGAGATCTTCTGGCATGAAGGAAAAGCAGAGATAAAGGGATTAGGTATCTAGGCTGTCACTCAAAATTGTTGGTTTTCGCGGACCGCCAAGACCTTGAAAGGCAGGGAAATATTACCATCTGGGGTAGGGATTGAGTCGGTTTCTTTGACGTTGACGAGCGCATTTAGAGTAGACCCGACATCGCCACGACTCACTGCAACTTCGATTTGAATGACTGCGACTTCGTCGGTGGTTAGGTTGCGAAAGAGCTCACTATCGGGAACCGGACTCTGCTGTGCATCGGCAAGCGACAGATCGTCGGTGGTATTGAGCTCGCCATCAGGTCCGGACATATAATCGAACAGGCCCGATAGGTTGGTATTATCCATCGCTGCAATCGCTTCGAGTAGGAATCTGTCGGCTGTATGGATATTAATTTTGCCTGAGTGATGCAGGGTCGTGTGCTGGAGTAATTGGTCGTAAAGCCCGTTTGGAGTGCCGTTTTCGTCAAAGAATGTCTCATCGAAGCCATCGATCAGAGCTAACTCGGATAGATCGCGAATAGGTCGGTTGGCAGCACGGTAGGCAGGGTCGCGACGCTCATACTCATCATCTTCCGCTCCAAAATTACGTTCTAGGTCGTCCGCATCGATCCAGTCGAGTAGCTTATCCGCCAGTTCCTCTGCCTCAGTTTGTGGCAATTCCATGTGTTTTAGTAGTGCGATAAACAGCTGTGGGTCTTGGCTGTTAAGAGGGATCTTACCGGTTTCATCAGTAACGCGCGCACGAACACGATAACTTCCTGAGGGTTGATAATCGGCTCTTGCGATAAGATTGTGCCAGCCCTGTTGTGGGCCGGTTATTGTGCCGTCGAGCTCCTTGTATTCTGCCAAGACTGCCAAAGCTGCTTGGAGGCCGGAGTATCCTTCGCGTTTCAGGTCCACACGGTAGTCATGGAGGCCGCGATACGCGATGTCGCTGACGATCCGCTCGATGATGACAAAGCTCATGATCGAAGCCACGAGTATGAAACCCAGGACAGCCACGAGGATGGATCCTGAAGATGTTCGTCTCGTAGCTGAGGCGCGACTACAACGATTCTGCCCGGTCGAGATTGTTATCATGGGAGCAAGGGGTGTTGATTTCTCGCGGGTAGCGGTATGCGAATGCTCTTTAGCGATTCATCCAACATTTTGAACGAGAACACAATATAATCGGGGAGCACAGGTTGGCCCCCATCGTTTTCTTCGGGTTCTGGCTGTCGCTCCCAACGTTCTTCATCGGTTATGAACGTGAGGTATTCGACCTTCTCCAGGAAGTCGGACAGGCGAAATTTCAAAAACCCAGGGTCTGCGGATGTAATTTCATCTGCTGGTAACAAATCGGGTCGCCAGTAAAGGTCGAACTCACGCGGATCACGTAAGTCGAGGTAACAGTCAATCCCTGCAGGATAGGTCGATCCGTAGTTAAGCAGCGGAGTAGGCTGGCTGAGATAAAAACGTAGGAACCGGCGTTCGTTCTCGTTCTGGCCTGGTAGTGCGGTCCATGCGATAGACTGGTTCTCTCTTGCTGATTCAGCTTCGGTAAGCGACTGCCGCAAGAAACTGCGCACACCGGCGACATGTTCGTCTCGGGCATTGAGGAAAGTCTCGCGCGCATAGAGCTGACCCATTGAAACCGTGAAGGCTGATAAAGCTGCAAGGATCATCGCCGAGATCGCTATGGCGAGTAGCACTTCGATGAAGGTGAAGCCCGGCTGTGGAATAGAAGTCCTTGATCGCACACCTTTGACCTGGGTATGAACAGGCGGCTGAGTTTCGCAGTTGAGTGCTTGAACTGTTCCCGGGGAATTTCGCATTTAACGAAAACTGAAACGCTCGGCTTCGCGTGCTTCCTTCTTTTCAGTGAGGAGTGATGCTCGATCTATGGCCTCCATCCAGCCACTGCGTTGGAGATAGAAGGTGAAGCTGTCCTCAAATTCGGGTCGTTCTTCCGTCCTGGGAAGCGCGACTTGGAAGCGGACCTTGAAGAGGTCTAGGGTCCGTGTGTCTTCGATTTCTGCACTCCAAACAGCGTCGGTGTCATCGGGCAGGCGGACATTACCTCCATCAATAAATTGCTCTCGATCCGTGACTAGCAATGCTTGGCGCAGTGTGAATTCTATGTCGCTATAGAGGATGTCGGCTGATTCAAGGGATTTGACCGCGACGACGCTGTTTACCAAGGCCTGGGCGAGCGCTGCGATGGCAATGCCAAGGATCGCCAGAGCGAGCAATACTTCGAAAAGGGAAAAGCCGACAGTGCGCATGATTAGTTCGGCAGAGGCTCTTTGGGTAGGGCGGAAAATGCATCTATCTCAATTGTGAGATCGATGTCGCCGTCGAGTATGCGCGCGGAGAAAGGGGCGCTGACTCGCTGTGGGCTGAATGCGATACGGTTGAATACGGTTTCGCCGAAATCGAGACGCACTGGGAAGCTTCCGATTGTCTCTGCTGCGCGCTTCTGAAAAATAATCTGTAGGTTGTCCCTATCTGCTGAGATGGGACGGTCGAGCGCAACTACGTCCAAGCTGCTTCCCGATTTATTCTCAATGATGAATGCCTGCTCAGTGGCGTCATAACGAAGATAAGTCCAATCCCGTTGTTTGATGGCTGCGAGACGCGCGGACTTAACAGCTCGGATGAGGAGCTTTTCTGGAGGCTCGCTTTCCCAGTCGGCATCGAAAGTACTAAAACTCATCAGTGTCAACGCGATAGCGATGCCCACCAGCGCGAAGACCAGCAGAATCTCAACGAGAGTAAAGCCGCGTGGCATAGCCAAGATTCTGTAGGGAGCTATTCGGTGCTCCAGTTGCCTATATCGTCAGCTGTGCCTGACTTACCATCGGCTCCCATGGACCAGACATCGTAGCTGCGAGCATTTTGCTTTCCTGGAAAGGCGTATTGGTAGGGGTTGCCAAATGGGTCTTCAGGAATTTTGTCGAGATAGGGACCGCGCCAACGGCCTTCTTTTCCTGATGGGGCTGTTACCAAAGCCTTTAGGCCGTCTTCCGTGCTGGGATAATTTCCGATATCCTTGTTATAACGCACAAGCGGCACAGAGACTGTGGCATCCACCCATATTTTGGCTCCATCTTCTTTACTGGTTCCCAAGATGTTACCGGTGTTTTGGAGCAATACACCGAGAAGGATTCCGATGAGAGCGAGGACCAAAACGATTTCTACGAGAGTGAAGCCGCGCTTTCTGTTAAATTTTAAATGAGAGGAATTTAAGGAGTTCATGGGGAAATTTTTGGGCGAATTAATTCGCAGTCCAGAAGCGAAGTGATTGGAGAAGAAACGTCTCGAGTGCGGTTGTTTCCTTTAAATTCACTTCGAGCAACCCAGTCGCGTGCTCAAGGGCGGACACTGAGCGGTGGAGAGCGGTCATTTTTTGAGGATAAGTATCCAGTAGGCTGTAGCCAGTTGTGCGGGTTTGGATCTCGATTTCTTTCAAGAGTTTCTGACGCAGGGCCTTGTGTGTGCCGGTTTCCATAGCAGCAAGTTGCTCGGAGGTGAGGGTGTCTGTATCCAATTGGTCCTCTTGTTGTTGCCAAGCTGTGCTAGCCAGAGAGCTGAGGATGCCCTCAAACTGATAAACTAGACTATAAACGCCCAGAGTGGCTCGGGTGACCGCATCGTTATCGCGGGCATTGAGCTCGACGACGCCTTGGATCCAATTGCCATATTGCTCTAACCAGTGCTGCCATTCCTCAGAATTTACAGCCGGTTCTTGAGTGGGAACACGGAAGAACTGGCATCTACTTCGTATGGTGTCTAACAAATCGTAGGGGCGCACACTCAGGAGAAAGATGTAGGTGCCTGCCGGGGGCTCTTCGAGGGTCTTCAGAAAAGCGTTAGCACTCGACGTGTGCATGCGCTCTGCCTCGTAAACAAGGGCCACTTTCGCTCCTCCTTGGTTGGATGAATGTTGCAGGTTGCGGATCAGTTCGCGTGTGTCTGCGGCATTAATTTGTCGCATTTTGTTTGCGGCACGCAGTGTGAAGCAGTCGGGATGATCGAGAGCAGTTTGCCCAGGATTTCCACCGAGAAGATCGTGCGCCACCGTAAGGGCAGTAGCCTCGAGTGTCTGCAGGCTCTCTCCATAGAGTAGTAGTGCCTGTCCGAGGCGTTGCGAAGCTCGCGCGCGGTCTAATACCTTGAACGCGCGAGAATCTTCAATCTTGAGAGGCAAAGCGTTGGCAGATTTCATCCCAGATCGCAGCTTCGACTGCGTCTTCACCCATCGTGCCGTCGAAAACAACAAAGCGCTCAGGTATTTCTTTGGATAGCACCAGATAGCCTTCGCGGACTAGCTTGTAGAATTCGATACTTTCTTCCTCCATGCGGTCTGGCATGTCGGTTTTCCGCGTCCGGACTCGGCGGATACTTACTTCTGGCGGGACGTCTAGGATGATGGTTAGGTCCGGAACGATACTGCCCACAGCAAATTCATTGATTACCTTTACCGGATCCTCAGAAAGCTGCCGTGCCACTCCCTGATACACTGTGGTCGAGTCGAGAAAGCGGTCACTCAGAATCGTTTTTCCGTCCTCAAGGGCGGGGAGAATTGTTTCGCGGACGAGTTGGGCGCGTGCTGCTGCGAACAAAAGAAGCTCAGTTTCCGAGCACATGTTGCGTCCGATAACGCTGTGTTTGAGGAGGTGGCGGATCTCCTCTCCGATCTCCGTGCCGCCTGGCTCTCGGGTGACGATCGTTTCCTCTCCAGACTTCTCAAAGAGCCTGGCTATCCGACTAATTTGGGTCGATTTTCCGGAGCCTTCGGCGCCCTCGAACGATATGAATATTCCGCGTGATGCTGAGTCTTCGATTTCAGTAGACATGTGTTCGGAGATGTATCCTGAGGAGGAAAGGATGTAAAGGAGAAGGTCGATAAACCCAGAGCTAATTGAATTATGCCGATTTGGCACCTAGGCTTTCGCTGTCATTGATGAGTAGATACAAAAACACCCCCGGATTTTTTCCAGAGGTGTTGCTATAAAAGTAAGTGGATTTGTTTATTTAGTAGGTGCTACCAGGACCAAAACCAGGTCCGCGATTCTCGAAGTCTGCGGGACGGCTCCACGGTATAAGTGAATCGTCTTCAGAGGCGTCGAAGCATCCTGTGAACCCCAGGATCGATAGAGCAGCCAGAGCAATAAGCACAATTTTGGTAAGATTTTTCCGCATTATCTTTGGACTAAGACTGAATCGCCGCTGCGCAAGCTATTTGGGATCCCAACATCGGGTAAAATCTTAGCGACCGTGAAATCTGGGGTCACGTTCGAAACGATAATACGAGCTAATGTATAGCCTGCTTTTGTAAGTGTGTAGGTTTCCGAGTCTTGGATTCCCGATCCAATCCCGGTGTTCAGCACAATAAACCCAGACGTGGTATCAATCTTTGCAATTTCTGATGCGACACCATCTGGGGACAAATTCATAGGGTCTCCGAGGTTGTTCCCTGCAAGGATGGTCTCAGATTGTCCCGAGACTGCTAGTTTTGTCCGGAGAGTGGTGATCGTAGCTTCCAACTCACTGATTTTTGACTGATACTCCGCGATTTCGGCTGCACTCGCTGAGTCAACTTGTTGCACCTCCCTTTGAGGGGCGCGCTTGAGTAGCTCTTGACGCAGGCGTTCGGTCTCTTGCTTGAGAGTCGTCACGGTCTGAGCATTCGACTGAACCATGGTAGCCCGCTCATTAGCAAGTGTCCGCGTCTCCAGCAGTTCACGTTGGATCTTGGTATTCTGCGACTTCGCGTCAGCTAATTCTGCCCGCACGTTTTTGAGCAGTTGCTCATTCTTGCGTGCCTCAGCCACCGACACATTGAGATCACTTTTGACCGTGTCTAACTCTGTCGATACCTGTGCCAACTGATTGTCGAGCACAACCAATTTATCCTTGTTGATAAGGTGAACTGTAGCGGCGCCACCGGCAGCTAAAATAGCAACGACGGTGAATATCGTGGATAATACTTTCATGGGGTAGAATTCGATGGGAAGAGGGTATGTTTTACCGTTTTCTGTAAAACTTCGTGTCTTGAGGAGATTTATTTTTCGCGTCTGTTACCCCACTATACGGATTTTGTGCTAATCTGTTCAATATTTTGAAAATAATTTCACAATTATCTGTAAGGTCGGCTGATTTGGCTATTTCCTCTGCTGGAATGGCCTCATCCTTTGATATCGGGAGATGTTTCATAACGTTTTGTTGAATATCGAGGACCGATGCGGCTGCTTTTTTGCCGGCTTCTACACCTGGTTGGTGGTAAGCATTAATGTTTACGAACGATGCATAATATCCTACAGCCCGTTCAAATAGGGCAATTAGCATGCCCACAGTAAAGGCATTCACCTCCGTAATGGTGAGCGTGATAGACTGACGGCCGGTTTCATAGAGTGCGTCACGTGTGCCCAAAAGAAAACCATGGAGATAGTCTCCGGATCGGATGCCAGGGTCTACTTCGATGCTCTCACCCGCGCGGTCTTTCAAAACTTCGATGAACACGGCGTAGAAATTGGCAACGCCTTCCCTGAGCTGTTGAACGTAGGCATGCTGGTCCGTTGAGCCTTTATTGCCATAGACTGCGATCCCCTGGTTAACGACGTTACCGTCCAGGTCCTTCTCCTTGCCAAGTGACTCCATAACCAATTGCTGGAGGTATTTGGAAAAGAGCATGAGGCGATCCTTATACGGGAGAATCACCATGTCTTTGGCACCCTTGCCATCTGTGGCGTGATACCACATCGCAGCCATCAGGCCAGCCGGGTTGTCGGTGAGCTCAGGGGTGCGTGTTACGGTGTCCATCGCTTGTGCACCATCGAGAAGGCCGTCGATATCGACACCCTGCAACGCTGCTGGAATGAGTCCAACAGGCCCGAGTTCTGACGTGCGGCCACCGACCCAGTCCCACATCGGGAAGCGCTCGATCCATCCTTCAGACTCGGCTACATTGTCGAGCTTTGAACCGGTGCCAGTAATAGCGATGGCATGCTTAGAAAAATCCAACCCGGCGGCAGTATACGCAGCCTGCGCTTCAAGCATGCCATTGCGCGTTTCCGGAGTGCCTCCAGACTTCGATATAACCAAAGAGAGGGTATTGCCCAGTTTTCCCTGGAGGCGCGAAAGCGTTAGATCTATGCCGTCAGGATCTGTGTTATCGAAGAAATACACGCCTAACTTATCGGTTGCTGGGTGACCGAGAGCTTGTTCGACGAACTGTGGCCCGAGAGCCGATCCTCCAATTCCTATAACGAGAATTTGAGCAAAGGGTCCTGCAGAACCAGATAAGTCTCCAGAGTGGACACGCGCTGCGAGATCTTTGATGCGCTCGAGGGTCGAGGTAATGTCATTTGCAGTCTCGTTATCTGGCGCGAGTGCAGCATCGCGGAGCCAGTAATGGCCGACTTGACGGCCTTCATCAGGATTAGCGATGGCGCCCTTTTCGAGTGCGGACATGTCGGCTATTGCCTTCTTCCAGAGAGGTTCAATTTGCTGGAAGAAGCCATCCGGGTAGTCCATCCGAGACGTGTCGATGGCGAAATCGAGTTTGCTGTTGTAGTGATACTCCTTTTGGAAGCGTTCCCAGGTCATGTTCTAGTTGGGTTGGTTTTGATCTGTGTCAGTTGGATTTTGGGATCGGCTGTGGAGTTCCGAGAAAGTGGCTTTTATAAATGCTTGTCGGTTACAGCACCTTCTGATGCCGAGGCGACTGTCTTGGCATATTTCGCCAAAATGCCTCGCTTTTCAGGGCTGCCCTTACCGGTGTAGGCGTCCATGCGTGCTATGTACTCCTCGTCAGAGATAAGCAGAGAAATCGTGTTTTTGACGGCGTCGATTTCAATGGTGTCGCCGCTTTTCACGATTCCGATGGGACCTCCGTTGGCGGCCTCTGGTGTGATGTGGCCAACGTCGAAGCCATGACTGCCTCCGGAGAAGCGCCCATCGGTAATGAGCGCAACTTCTTTGATAAGGCCTCGTCCAGCGACAGCACTGGTGGGGGAGAGCATTTCTCGCATTCCGGGGCCACCGACGGGTCCTTCATTGCGGATGACGACGACATCACCAGAAACAACATCGCCACGTAAGATGCCATGCAGAGCATCTTCCTCACCCTCGTAAACCTTTGCAGTGCCTTTGAAGTAGAGTCCTTCTTTGCCAGTAATCTTACCGACGGCTCCAGTGGGGGCGAGGTTGCCAGACAAAATCCTTAGGTGTGAACTCGACTTAATTGGTTTCTCAAACGGATGTACCATGTCCTGCTCTGACGGAAATGTAGGGTAAGGCTGCACATCGGCTAGGGACTCAGCGAGTGTTTGTCCGGTGCAGGTGAGACAGTCTCCGTGAAGCAATCCACGATCGAGTAAGTCTTTCATCAACGGGCGGATGCCTCCAATGCGGATGAGGTGGCTCATGTTGTAGCGACCAAAGGGCTTTACGTCACACATGAGTGGTATGCGTTCACCAATCTCTTTAAACGCATCAATGGTGATGTCGACTTCTGCAGCATGAGCAATGGCCAGTAGGTGGAGGACGATATTTGTTGAACCACCCAATGCGATGCCGACGGTAATGGCGTTCTCAAAGGCTTTCTTCGTGAGAATATCGCGTGGGCGGATGCCTTTCTCGATCTGAGCTACGACCGCTGCACCCGCTTTTTCGCAGTCGGCGCGTTTGTCTTTAGAGACGGCAAGCTGCGCGCTGCTACCGGGTAGGGACATGCCCAGTGCTTCGATGGTGCTCGCCATGGAGTTTGCTGTATACATGCCCCCGCAGGATCCAGCTCCAGGGATGCAGTTTTCTTCTACTTCTTTGAGTTCAGCGTCGTCGATGTCGCCGCGTGCATGCTGACCGACAGCCTCGAAAATCGATACGATATCGACGGCCTTTTCTTTGTGGAATCCCGGTAGGATTGTCCCGCCATAGACAAAAACCGAAGGTCGATTGAGCCGGGCAATAGCGATCATGCAGCCGGGCATGTTTTTGTCACAACCGCCAATCGCCACCAACCCGTCAAACCCTTCAGCGGCCACGACGGTCTCGATTGAATCGGCAATCACTTCTCGAGAAACCAAGCTGTAGCGCATGCCCTTCGTTCCCATCGAGATACCATCACTCACCGTGATCGTTCCGAAAGTAATGGGTTTCCCGCCGCCTGCCTCAATGCCAGTTCGGGCGTGCTCGGCTAAATCTTTGATGTGCATATTGCACGGAGTGAGGTCGCTCCATGTGCTTGCGACGGCTACTTGAGGTTTTTTAAAGTCTTCGTCGGTAAAACCAGTCGCGCGGAGCATTGAACGAGCAGGGGCTCGATCGTTACCATCAACGACAATTGAAGAATAGGGGCGCTTGGGATCTGTGGTACTCACGTTACTTATTCGTAGCTTGGGTTTTTCAGCGAAATCCTTGAGAACAATGGGAAGATAATGTAGCGACAATATTTAATTATGGATTTTAACATCCAGAATCTGCTTCAGGCCCTGCTCTTGTCTACCTCGGAGTCTCTTTCCGTAGACCGTATTCAACGCGTGCTCGCGCGATACCATGAAGAGCGCGCGGAGGATGCTGAACAAATTGATGATGACTCTCCTCAGGTGCCAACGATGCTGACTGGAGCCCAGGTCAGGGAGACGATTGATGCGATCCGGGCTAAGTATTTAGAAGATGGTTCTGTTTTTCGTGTTATCGAGGGTCCCGAAGGCTATCGCTTTGCCGTTGCTCCAGACTATAGCGAGTGGATACGTCTATTGCGTGATCAACCCCGGCCTCTGAAGCTGAGCCCCGCCGCGATGGAAACATTGGCGATCATTGCGTATCGTCAGCCGGTGACGCGCTCTGAAATGGAGACCATCCGGGGTGTATCGATCGACAGTGCTTTGCACCGGCTTTTGGACCTGGAGTTAATCCTTGCAGTTGGGCGAGCCGAGCTTCCTGGACGACCCATCCAATATGGAACGACGCCTAAATTCCTCGAATTCACCGGGATCAAGTCTTTGGAGGAGTTGCCCGCGAGTGATGTGGTGTCACCCGGTCAACTTAACGAATGGATCCGCGCTGCGCAGAATCCGGAAAAGGTGACGGATAACGACGTGGGTTTAGGAATTTAGATCTTTAAGTTGATTTTGAAAGCCTTGAGGGCCTCGCGATAAATTGGAGCAGCAGCTTTGTTTGGCGAGATTCCGATTGCATGATTTGACTGGAAAAAGCTGTCTTGAAGGCCCTGGAGCGCGTATCCAGTCGCGACAGCTGCGCGAAGGGCAGCCCCGAGGGCGACAGAGCTGGTGATTTGAAGATGCTCGACGCGCGCTTGAAAGACATCGGCGGCTACCTGTGCGATCGTCTCATTTGCGCCGGCTCCCCCAGTGAGGTGGAGTGTGTCCAGATTGAAGTTTCATATTAAGAAACTGCCCTTCAACGCAGGCGCGGACGTCGGCTGTAGGGTTTTCCGCGTTTTGGAAAGATGTGTCGCCGCCAAAGCGGGTGGGGCCTGAGGCATTCCGCCGTGGGCTGATCTCTGGTCCAAAGAATGGAAGCATGCCACAGCTGTTGTTTCCGACGGGCGTATCCTCTAAGGCTGCAGAAAAACTGTCCCAGTCTAATGCCAGGATCCCCCTTGTTGCCTGCATTCCGTTGCGGGTTACCGAGAATGGGAAAATGCGTGAGAACACATAAATAATGTGCCCCAAGTCTGCGCTCATGCGACTCGGTTAATTAAACGGCCAAAAATTGAACCAGCCGTCTCCATCCTCTCGGCGTTCAATAGCACGCCGCCGCTCGGTTTCTAAGTAATCACGCAGTCGTTCTGTTGCTTCGCCCCGCAGCTCAACGTATTTGTCGAGTTTTTCAAGATCGTGAGGGATGAGTGGGAACAGCTTGTAGGGAGTGCCATCCAAAGCCTGTTCAGGCTTAAAGATGGATATCACAAAGCGGTTATCTACTGGGCGCACGACAGCCCTTAGCGAATCCTCCCAGGTAATATAGGCTAAGTCTCCACGCACGCGCCATGAGCCATCCATGCCCCCCTCGCGGTCGGAATCGATGTCTTGGAACATACCAAAATCGATAGTTTCTTTGTTGGAACCATCTGGAGAGCGAACGTCCCATTTTCCGCGGAAAAATCCTCGAGCGTTACTGCGTTTGCGAAATACTCCGACTGAAGTTGAATAATCACTTTTAGTCTGCTCATAACGGGTCAGCCAGGGCCCAGAGGCTGTGCGGTCGATGCGGCGCGCCAAACCGGTCACGCCAGAGGAGTCACTGTTTAAATCCTCATCGGGTTGGAAAAATACGGACTCATAGCGGTCAGGGAATTCACGAATAATGGAGTAGTGCCCCGAATCCCAAGTTATGTGGAGCTCGTCACCTCTTTTTTGCCAGAGCCCACGCAGGCCTTTGGAGCTTTTAAAAGAGCCGAAATAAGATGCAGCCGCGTTGCGATTATCCTCAATGACCAATTTGAAGAAAGGCGAGCCATCGGCATCGGTAATTTCCCAGTTTCCAAAAAATCCTTCAGCTTCAGTGAGTGTCGTGAAGCGTCGGCGGGCCTCGTCTGGAGGCAGGGTCCATTTACCCACCTCTGATGGAGGCACGAGGACAAGTGTGCCTGAGAGGGGAACTTCCGAGGGGCGATCCCAATTGACCATAAAAGCGTTGATGCCGCGCGAAATTGTGAACCGATCTCCGTGCAACGATTGTATCGTAACTTCGCTCGTGGTGGTATTGAGCGACCAGGAGGCATTGTGGACCTGGCTCGTTTTATCTAAATTTGAAAAGTAAGAAGCGGCGCCCTTATCTTTTAAAATGATGTAAGCGCGGACATCGCCTGAGAATTCAGCTTTCCAAGTTCCTTCATAGGTACTGGTGCTGCTCTGTGCGTTGATTGTCTGTAGGGCAAGGACCCAGGTCAGTAGAAGGGAGGTCCGAAGGATTTGTGAAGGCGTCATCATCAAAAAAATAACAGTAGGAAATAACTGTCAGGATAACAGGTGCAAGTTTAGAGGATCAGATGAATCGGTAGGATGAGCGGGTGAGAGGTGAGAAAAATCTAGAGCAGAAACACTGATTGCTCCGCGCCGTATGCAGGCGATATCAGAGTCTTCTGGTAAATCTTCCTTGTCGCGTGTGCTGAAATGGAACGAAGCATGGCCATCAGCATCGACCTTAAAAAACGAAAACGGTTTCACAGCAGCGGGCTGGGTGTAGCGAAACGGTGAATCTTGGTGAGTAAATTCGGGAAAATTCACGTTCCACACTCGACCAAAACATGGGCCCGCTTCCATAGCGGATTCGATCAGTCGTGGGATGTATCCACGGTCTATCTCTATGCCTGCGATCACATCTGAGTCTTCAATGCGGTGTGACTCTGTTATAGAGTGATACGAAGCCTCGGGCAGCAATTTGCTGAAGGCAATGGATGGAATCGAATGGAAGGCACCCTCAAGAGCTCCTGCGACAGTACCCGAACTATAAATGAACGTCGAGGTCGCGTTATACCCAATGTTTATGCCTGAAAGCACGATGTCGGGTTTCTGTGGCAGGAGATTGTGGATGCCAATATTCGCGCAATCTGAAGGCGTGCCTGAAATCGTCCATGTTGGGACATTGAATTTGTCTATACGCTTTACCTCAATCCCATGATGCCGCGAGAATGCCCGCCCGATCCAGCTCTGTTCACTAGCCGGGACCACTACGTAAACATCACATATTGTCGAAGCCATTTCAACGAGAGGCGTAAGCAACGGAGAGACGATGCTATCGTCGTTTGTAACAAGTGCGATGGGGCGTGTCATATGCGATTATATAAAAACAGGGGATGGTGGTATCCATCCCCTGTGCGTCATTTTAATAATCTGTTGCTTATACGCTTTTACCTTCTTCGGCTGCCTCGGCTTCTGCCATGGCTGCCTTACGGCTCAGCTTTACGCGACCCTTGTCGTCAATGCCGATGCATTTGACTACGATC
The DNA here is from genome assembly GCA_013215165.1 of Opitutales bacterium. Classification (NCBI taxonomy): domain Bacteria; kingdom Pseudomonadati; phylum Verrucomicrobiota; class Opitutia; order Opitutales; species Opitutales bacterium. The sequence goes on from JABSRG010000030.1 coordinate 34,138, forward strand.
TCGTCGCCTAGGCGACACACATCCTCTGTCTTGCGGACTCGAAAATCTGCCAGCTCTGAGATGTGCACCAAGCCTTCTTTGCCAGGTAGGCATTCGACGAATGCTCCGAAGTCTTTGACCGAGCGGACAACGCCACGGTAGGTCTTGCCCACCTCGATCTCGCCTGTTGAGAGATTGATCTCGTCGAGTGCGCGCTGCATGGCGTCACCTGTTGTGGCATAGACGTCCACACGGCCTGAGTTGTCTTCGTTGATATTGATTTCGGCACCCGAGATTTCCACGATGCGGCGAATGTTTTTGCCGCCAGGTCCGATGAGGGCACCAATTTTTTCAGGATCAATCTGAATCGTAGTGATCCGAGGCGCATTGGGATTGAGCTCGGTACGCGGTGTGCCGATCTCGGCTTCCATAACATCGAGGATCTTGTGGCGCGCTTCGGTTGCCTGCTTCACCGCCCCGCGGGCGATAGAGAAGGGGAGTCCCTGGATCTTAAGATCCAGTTGGAAACCAGTTACACCTTCGCGCGTCCCAGCGACTTTGAAGTCCATGTCGCCGAAGTGGTCTTCTGCACCGAGTATATCGGTCAGGATGGTGTAGTCGGTGATGCTTTCTCCATCACTTTTGGAAATCATTCCAGCTGAGATGCCTGCCACCGGCGCTATGATTGGCACACCTGCGTCCATGAGAGACAAGGTGCCCCCGCATATCGAGGCCATCGAAGTCGAGCCGTTCGAGCTCATAATGTCAGAGACGATCCGGATCGTGTAAGGAAATTCGTCTTCTGCCGGGATAACTGGGAGCAGCGAACGCTCAGCCAAGGCCCCGTGCCCGATCTCGCGACGACCTGGGCCAATAAAGCGGCCTGTTTCACCCGTTGAATACGGAGGGAAGTTGTAGTGGAGGATGAAAGATTTTTCCTTCGATCCGCCAGTCAGGCCGTCGAGCTCTTGGGCATCTTTAGCGGTGCCCAGGGTCGCAACGACCAGCGACTGTGTCTCACCACGCTTGAAGATTGCAGAGCCATGGACGCGTTTGAGCACATCTGTTTGGCAAGAGATCTCCCGTAGATCAGCAGGTGCACGTCCATCTACACGCTTTTGCTCTGCGAGAATCAAATCACGATAGAGCTCTTCTTGCAGGACTTCGAAAGCCATGCCGACTTGGTTTGGATTGAACGCGTCTTCACCGACTTCAGATTTAACGCTGTCAGCAGCGGCACTTTGTATCGCTGAAACGAGCTGTTTGCGCTCGGGGTAGTTATCCACGGTAACTGCTTCCTTGAGCTTGTCTCCAGCTACCTTTTTGCAGATTTCGTAAACCTGCTCATCGACCTTTACGAGCGGGAACTCGGCCTTAGCTTTCCCAAATTGTTCACGGAGTTCTTTTTGTGCTTTGATGAGTGGTTGAATGGCTTCGTGAGCAAACTCAAGGGCGTCACAGAACTTATCCTCAGGGATTTGGTCAGCAGATCCCTCAATCATCATCATCTCCTTTTCGTTGCCGACGTAGATCAGATCGAGCTCGGAATCGAACATTTGCTCGTGGTTGGGATTGACCACAAATTCATCATCGATGAGTCCGACGCGGACGCAGCCAACGGGACCGTTCCAAGGGATGTCAGAGATCATCATGGCCGCAGATGCACCATTTACCATGAGGACATCCGATTCATTCACCTTGTCGGTGGAGAGAAGGAGGCCGATGACCTGCACTTCGTTAAGGAAACCCTTTGGGAAAAGCGGTCGCAGTGGACGGTCGCACAGGCGGCTGGTGAGAATTTCCTTCTCAGAAGGGCGGCCTTCGCGCTTGATGAAGCCACCCGGAAAGCGACCGGCGGCATAGAATTTTTCGCGGTAGTCGACCGTCAAAGGGAAGAAGTCCTGTCCCTCGCGAACAGACGATGCCGCAGTCGCCGAGACAAAGACGGATGTTTCTCCTTTAGTTATAGTGACCGCACCAGAAGCGAGATTTGCAAGGGTGCCTGTCGAGATCTCAATGCCGAGTTCCTCAATGAGGATATTATGCTCTTGTTTCATATATAAAGAACACACCGTCCGAATCTGAACAAGCGGGCGATTCAGAACGTCTTAATCACAAAAGTGGGCTTATCAGAAAAGAAAGCACACATTTAAGATTAAGAGATCCTGCATAAATCAGGGTCGGGGACCCTTGCCGTATCTTTGATCGTATCGAGTGTGAGTGTGTATGTTGGGTTGTTTAATTGCTCATTCAGTATGAATGTACTTTGGGAAAGCTGGACTAGGGTGTGCAGAGGTCAAGCTCAGTCATCTAAAGGCGACTAATCAGGGTGTGGCAAGTGGAGGGGGGCATACTGATGTTTAGTAGGTTGATCGCGAGAGCGATTGCCTTCGTGCGGATCAAAGCTCAAGCGAAGCAATGGCAGTTGCTAATACTCTCTGGGTTTAAGCTCAGATCAGAGTTTCTCGGTGATTCATCCATACCCAGCTATCAGTCAGATTTAGTATGTACTCCAGTCTTCTGCGTCGAGCCTAGGGACTTTTTCGAAATGTTGATAATTCAGAGTTGCCAGCTTCAAGCGGCGGGTGATGGCAGTGGCCGCAATGAGCAAATCGAAATCAGCTACGGTATTTCCAGCTTTTTGTGTTTCCGCTTTTATCGTGGCAAAACAATGAGACGTCTCCGTGTCGATCGGGAAAATGATTAATCTATTTTCAAGATATTGGTGATACTCTTTCCATAGCCGTGCAGATGACTTTTTCTCCAGACCATAGACTAACTCCGCTTCACAAATAGATGAAATGCTCAGACTACTATCTCCTAAATTACTCCATCTTTCCATTACGCTATCGACAGGCCTTGGTTGAAGTCTCTGGCTGTAGACAGACGTGTCTAAAAGATGGGTGATCACTTTTCGAACGGAGAGGGTCTATTGGCTTCAGGGTCGCGAACTGGTAGTTCGAATTCGTCTTCGATGGGACCGTAGCATGCTTTACTTTCCTGGACGGTGTCCCAGACACTTGTGGGCCTCTGTTGAATCAACTTATCAGCTGGAACTAACCTAGCCACGGGCTTTCCACGTTTGGTCACCACAACCGTTTCTCCGGTCCGTTCAAGTTCTGCACAGATTTCAGAAAACCGATTCTTGGCATCATATAATTTAACTAATTTCATCTAGAATAATCTAGCTATCTAGCCAGAAATTGCAAGAAACGACCTGATCAATGACCACAAAAAAACCGCTGTTCCGAAGACACAGCAGTTTGATTGAAAATATATTGTTCAACTAGCGGCGTAGACCGAGACGCTGGATAATTTCAGCGTATTTCTCTAGGTTGTGGCGCTTAAGGTAGTCGAGGAGCTTACGGCGGCGGCTGGTCATTTTGATCAGCCCTCGGCGTGAGTGATAATCTTTGCGGTGCGTCCGCAGGTGTTCGGTCAAATGGTTGATGCGTGCGCTGAGGAGCGCAATCTGCACTTCGCATGACCCTGTGTCGGAGTCATGGACCTTGTAGTCGTTGATGATATTATCTTTATCGAGATAGTGTGACATATGATATTTTTGAGTGCACAGCCTTTGGATTGAGAGCCTTCCCAATCGCGAAATAAGCCGAAGCCAATCTCGCCGCTTAACCTCGAAAATCGAGGAGCTGAGGAGGGGAGTTGTCTCCAACGCCCTCTTGCGCAAAAGATCATCAAAACTTAGAGGAAAACGCAAATCAAGGCCAAACAGCCCCAATTTCAACCCTGGGTGTGTGACTAGATCTAGGAAAACTGATTTTGAGCTCAGATTAGAAGCGTAGGGTGGTGGCGACTGCCATTGCTTGACTTGAATTTTGATCCGCACGAAGGCAATCGCTTTCGCGATCACCCTGCTAACCATCAGTATGTCCCGCACCTATGGTTGCACCTCACCGCTGGGTTTTCTGAATTGGATCTGCTAGTAGTCTGAACTTATTCGTCGTCACCGTCGAGTCTGATCATGTCGGGTGGGACAGTTGAGACGCCTTCGAGGACTGTTGTGACGCCTTCCTTTACTTTGAGCATGGCATCTTGGTGCAATGTTTTCATGCCGGAGCGCATGGCGATTCGCTTGATGGTGGCGGTCTCTTTTCCGAGATTGATCGCCTTAGTTAAGTCCTCGTTATTTTGCATCAATTCGTGGATGCCGACGCGGCCTTTCATGCCTGAGCCGCCGCATTTGGAGCAGCCCCCTTCCTTAGCGCGGAAGGCTTCACCGACCCAGCCGATAGCATTTTGTAGAATCTCGGCTTCGTTGCCCTCCGGCATATAGGCTTCTTGGCAGTGTTTACACACGCGTCGCATGAGGCGCTGGGCGCAGACGACCAACATCGATGACGAAATCATGAAGGGCTCGATGCCCATATCGGTAAAACGTGCGACGGTGCTCGGTGCGTCGTTGGTGTGAAGTGTGGAAAGCAGTAGGTGGCCAGTCAGTGCGGCTTCGACGGCAATTTCTGCTGTTTCTTGGTCGCGGATCTCGCCCACAAGGATGATGTCGGGGTCCATTCGCAGGTAGGCGCGCAGTGCGCTTGCGAAGGTGAGGCCGATCTCCTTTTTCATCTGCATCTGATTAATGCCGGGGATGGTGTATTCGATGGGATCCTCGGCGGTCTGGATATTGATGTCCGGTGTGGCGATTTCCCGAAGAGCCGAGAAGAGTGTCATCGACTTTCCCGATCCAGTCGGACCGCAGTGGAGAATCATGCCGTAGGGTTGGCGGATGCATTCGCGGTAACGTCCGAGGTTTTCATCCGAGAAGCCCAGGGCAGTGATGGGTAGGGCCGACTTGCTTTTGTCCAGGATACGCATGACCACTTTTTCCCCGAAATTCATGGGGCCTGTAGCGACGCGGAGATCGATATCGATATTTTTCTTGGTATACTTTTTGAAGACGATCCGGCCGTCTTGGGGAAGGCGCTTCTCGGCGATATCGAGCTCAGACATCACTTTTAGCCGTGCCACTAAGGCTCCGGACAGTTTTGCGGGGAGCTTTAGTTTTTCGTGGCAGACGCCATCGACACGATAACGAACGATCAGGTCGTTTTCCTGAGGTTCGATATGGATGTCGGATGCTCCCGATATATAGGCATCTTCAATGACGCGGTTAGCCAGCTGGATTATGGGGGCGCTTTCTTCATCGTCGAGGTCGTCGTCATCAGTGCTCTCTGTGCCTACACTATCAAACTCAGAGCCTAAAGCATCCGCTAGTTCGTGGATTTCAGTATCATCGGTCGGTGCGGCAGCTTCTTCTTCCTTTTCAACTTCGGCAAAGTATTCCGCGATCAAGTCATTGAGGATGGAAGAGGGCACAGTGTAGACCTCATCGACCTGCATCTCGATGGCGCTCTGGAAGGCCTCACGGCTATTGTAGTCCAAGGGATTAGGCATCAGCACCGAAACCGTAGAGGGAGAGACACGCTTGTAGGGAAAAATCTTCGTCTCCCGAACAATGTCATCCCAACCACCTCGAGCAGCTTATCATCTACATCAATCTGAGCTCGATCCTCGATGAGTGGCGTACTGGTGAAACGAGAGATGTAGCGCGCGGTATCTCGATCACTCATTGTAAATTCCGGGTCGAGCATTCGCTGCAAGAGCGTGGCCGTGTAATCGGCTACTTCATGGAGGACGTTGATATCTTCCTCTTCGAAAATCTGGGATGAGGCAAAGGGTTCTTTATTGATGATCTGGATGGCTCCGATCACCCGTCCTTTCGCGACCAAGGGGACTGTAGCCATGGCCAAAATATCAAAGCCCGCCGAGGCACTGAGGTTGGCGACTTCATTACCCGAATGATCACCGACGTGAAATGTAATGGGTTGGCCCGTGTTAATCACCTTGCCAACAATGCCCGTGTTCGCTGGGAGTCGCAGATTGAGTAGAGCTTCGCGGCGATTCTGAAATTCGGATTCGCGCTCGGGTTCTTTGCTCCAAAGAGATGGAGAATAATAAACATGCCACAGCCATCCCATAAGACCTGATGGCGGAGATCAAACCTGAGTATTGATGGGCTGTAGCGGTTGATCGTGTCTAT
>JABSRG010000031.1 GCA_013215165.1 Opitutales bacterium
AAAACACTTGATTGACCGCATACCCGTAATCTGTGGTCCAGGAAAAATTCGAATTCCTATGGGATAACTGTGAAAAATTAGCGTTCATTCGCGTCCATTAGCGGATAAAAAAACGACCCAGACAAACCCGATTGTTATGAACAAAGAATTGATCCTCAAAGACGAAGTATACGCTATAATCGGAGCAGCTTTCGAAGTTTCAAATGAACTTGGTTCCGGATTTCTAGAGCCGGTGTATCAAGAGGCTTTAGAAATTGAGTTTGAGGAAAGAAACATTCCATTCTTCGCCCAGCCGCGGGCTGAAATTCATTACAAGAATCGTATCCTCAAAAAGGAATATATTCCCGACTTCTTATGTTTCGACGAACTTATCGTCGAAATCAAAGCACTCAAAGAGATCACTGGAATCGAAGAATCCCAGGTCCTAAACTACCTCAAGGCTACGAAAAAGCCCTTAGCACTCTTGATCAACTTCGGCGCACCCAAGCTGGAATGGAGAAGGTTAGCGTATACCCGTCAAAAAATCATCCGCGAATGAGCGCCAATACACGCGAATAGACTTCTGTTTTCAAAGCCTGAACTTAAATCCACAAATGTAAAAAAGTTAGCGTTCATTCGCGTCCGTTAGCGGATAAAAAGATCTTTCCCCATGACCCAAATCAACACCCAGCGCTATGACCGACACCTACGCCTAGCTAGCTTTGGCCCGGAGAAACAGGCAAAATTAGCCCAGTCCTCAGTGCTATTAGTTGGCATCGGCGGATTGGGGTCTCCCGTTGCGCTCTATTTAGCGGCAGCGGGTGTAGGGCGACTCGTGTTGGTCGACGATGACGTCGTGGACATCTCCAACCTACAGCGCCAAGTCCTTTTCAAGGATGCCGATGCCGGCCAGCTAAAAGTCGAGGTGGCGAAACGGGAGTTAAAAGCGTTCAATCCGGATATTCAGATCGATGCCCACGCCACGCGCTTCAATCCCGACAACGCGCTCGACCTACTCCAAGGCATCGACTTGGTGATCGACGGCGCGGACAACTTTCCCACCCGTTATCTCGTCAACGACGCAGCGCACTTTGCGGGTATTCCTGTGGTCCACGGCAGTATCCACCAATTCGATGGGCAAGTATCAGTATTCCAACCAAACGACGGTCCGTGTTACCGCTGTCTCTTCCCCGAACCGCCGCCCCTAGGATCTGCACCTTCATGTGCTGAAGCCGGCGTTTTAGGGGTACTGCCCGGCACCGTGGGGACCATTCAGGCCACTGAAGCCATAAAAGTCCTCACGGGTATGGGCGAATCTCTCACGGGCAAGCTCCTCTGCTGGGATGCACTCAGCTCAGAGCAGCGTTTACTCAGAATTTCTAAAAATCCTAATTGCCCCCTATGCGGTGCTCAACCCAGCATCACTGCGCTCGCCTGGACCGGCGATTTTTGCGATCTCGATACTATGAACCAGCTCTCAGCCGCAGACTACGCCACATGGCGCTCCAAGAATAAATCCCATGTTCTCCTCGATGTTCGCGAACCCGAGGAGATCGCCCAGGATGCCATAGATGGGCACATCAATATCCCACTCGGACAGCTCCCGATGCGCGTCAATGAACTCGCGACCCTCAAAGACACCACTATCGTCTGCCAATGCGCTGCAGGCGTGCGTTCCCAGACAGCAATAGGCATCCTACAGCAAGAAGGCTTTAGCGACCTGCACAATCTCGACGGAGGCATTATGGCATGGCGATCTGAGGGCTATTGAACCTCGAGGATATTGCACATTAATCGGCGAATAACACTACAGGAACACTCCTGCTAGCAGCGGCGATACGCCGTCCTCCTGCGGCCTACTTTTCAAGCCGCTGAAAACGCGGAAAGTCGCGAAAGTCTCTTCATAGGTCGCCAATTTAAATTCCGCGCTATTCTGCGTCTTCCGCGGCTCATTTAGAGTATTCTGTATATTTAAACCCGAATATATTTCAGCCATCCTTCGGCAGCTACGAAGCGCCGCCCTATCAGTGTTTTGTAGGATTGGAGGAGCGCGCCCGGGGGTGACTCATGCCCAAAAACCTCGGCGGTGTAAGCGACTAAGTGCACGCAAAATGCACTATGTCCTGGGTCGATCAGTTCTTACCTCGCCGAACCAATAAAATAAAAGAAACTCCGAACACCCCGACAGCCAAGAAGATCAACCACGGTGGACTCGACCTTCCTGAAACTTCTGAGGCTTCCCCTGATTCTGCCGCCATACGAAACGACCCAGGGTTCCGCCCATCATCATTGCCCATCACTGCGGAAACATCAGCAAACATGGCCGAGATATCTTCGGTGATGATTTCGTCGAAACTTATCGTAGTAAACATATCAAACCCCGGACTATCAGCCTTCGCACGGCAACGGCTCTCTTGAGCCAAAAACGCTACCGCTGCATCGAGGCGCGCGTCACGGTCTGCGGTGTTTAAACTGATGAAATCGAGAAATCGGGCCGGGCCGTAAGTCAGGACCACAGCCGGTAAAATCGACGCCGGAATTTCGCCGCCCGATGCCACTTCCACCTGAGCTGCGGATACCAATTCAGCCGGATCCTGCAGATCGAGGTCGATCAGGGTAAAGTCCATCTTTAACCGCATCCGCGCTGCCACCTGCTCTTCAGAACTTAGCCCAGCAATCAGGCTATTCGGCAGTAATTGATTACTCTCATACTGAGCAAGACGGCCTTCAAGATAACCCCGTGCACTTTCGTTAGCACGGTCATCGGGGCTCGGGATAAACAAAGCAAAATTTGTAGCCCCTTCCCTTAGCTCCCTTTCCATGGATTCACGCAGCGGCGACTGCATCAGGCGGTTGATCAGACGCGGCGTGAGCGTCTCCGCAAACAGCATGCGTTTCTTCTCCGAACCGCCAGGAGCAAACAGCACCAGCTTGGGACACCCGTTTTCAAGATCTAGACTCTGGATCGCATTCAAATAAGGCGCTGCCTGGCTGTAGGAATCCGCCTCAGTTTCCAAATCTACGAGCATAACACGCATCCTATCCCCCGGTAGTGCTGCTAGAAGTGCTTCCTCGTCAGCCATTAGACTCATGCGGTAAACCACCAAAGCAGGAAACACATCCGGCTCCCAAGTATCCAAACTGTAACGGTATAAAGGCACCACACACGCCCAGCCACTTGACCACACACACACAAGCAGTCCAAAAAGAAAATAACGCGATAGGGTATTCATCAGAATGGTTTGAGAAATCAATTTACGAGCCCCAGATCCGCAAATCGGCGCTAGTTTTTTGAAAAATCCGCCCAGACCAAGCGATGATCGGACGCCTGACGACTCCCCTGACCATCGTAGACGCCTCCGCGCTTGCTGGCATTTTCCCATCGTTCGGACATTGGTGGACTGGCCAAGATGAAATCAATGCGAGCGTATTGGTCTGCCTTATCCCAAAAGTAGGTCCAAACCTCATCCCGTGAATCTGCAACGTCCAGGGGTTGCGCCAAGTCGCGTCCACCCACACTCAGGAAACGCCGCAGCGTGCTACTGTTGATGAGGTCGTTGAAGTCACCCAAAACCAGATAGGGCGTCGCATCCTCGCCCTCGCCATGACGTTCACGAATTCGATCGCGGATCGCTTGGGCTTCTTTGGTGCGCCGCTCCTCGGAACCGGGGTCACGCTTGTCCGTGGTGAAACGGCTTTTCAAGTGTATCACGTAGAGACTGAATCCATCCATCTGAACTTCCAAAAGTCCTCGCCGCGGCGCGACGCGTTGACCCAGATAAGGGAAATCCAGCGCAGTATGCTGCATAACTGCGTCTGCCTCGATGCGTGACAGTACCGCAGTAAAACGCACAGCATCCTCACCCTGGCCCAGGTAGCTATAAGCGTAATCGAGTCCCAGGCGATTCAGGTCGCGCTGTAAGGCCGCGAGATATTCTTTGCCGCCGATCTCCTGGATGGCCAGAACATCGGGATTCACTGACTGGATGACTTGATAGAGTGCCTGTCGCTCCGACTCTGGCTTTGGATATTCCGAACGCCATCGTCCATCCACCATGCGATCTGTCAGCAGGTAGTTTTTAAGGTTATAAGTCGCAACACGCAGCGTCTCAGCCGAAACAAGTGCTGAACTTAACAATATACCGAGTAAACACCACTTAATCATTCCGACCGTAGGGCTGCCTCCCTTTCCAAAAGGGTAGGATGCGAATAATAGAACCCAGAGTAAACCGGATGCGGATTCAAGTTACTCAAGTTTTTCTGAAAAAGTTTGCGCAGCGCACCAATTAAGGGCTCCGGGCCACCTACCGCTTTTTTGGCGTAGTCGTCAGCCTCATACTCATGTTTACGTGAACGTAAGGCTGCTATCGGCGAAAACCAAAAGCTCACTAACCCGCTCATCAGCGCAAAGCACAAGAAGGTCGCCCCGGGAATCGCTTCGGGCGGGAGCCCCACGAAGCCGAGACCCTCAACAAATCCTGGAACCTGTACCAACCAACCCATAACGCCAAAGGCGATTAGACCTATGATCGCCACACCCGCGAGCATCTTCGGAATGTGCCCCTTCTTGTAATGCCCAATCTCGTGGGCGAGTACTGCCTCCAATTCTTCAGGTTTCAGTTGCTCAATCAACGTATCGTAGATCACCACCTGGCGGAACTTGCCAAAGCCGGAAAAATAAGCGTTGGAGTGACCGGAACGCTTCGAGCCATCGATCACTTCGATCGTTTGGGTAGGAAATTGAAGACGTTCTGCCAACGACATGAGCCGATCCCGAAGTGCACCCTCTGGTAGCGGACTCAGCTTATTGTAAAGCGGTACTATAAAGCGTGGATAGATCACGATCATCACAAGCTGAAATAAAAAAATGAGTAAGAATCCCCAAAACCACCAGCTACCAGGAAGCCACCCAACAATCGTTAAGAGTAACGCTACCATCGGTATCATGATCACCGCGCCGATTACGAGATTCTTGATTTGATCCATCATCCAAAGCCCAACACTCGACTTGTTGAAGCCAAAGTCCTGTTCGATTTTAAACTGCGAGTAATATTCAAAAGGTAGACTGAGAAATCCAAGGAGGGTCGGTATCACGAAAAGAATCGCTGCCTGAGCCCAGACACCTGCACCCCAGGCATCCGTCAACCCGCCGTAAGCCCATCCCAGCAGGCCCGTGCATACCACTAGGCCCAATACAACAGCATCAAAGACCTTAGTCACCACGCCAAAACGCCCTTTGGTCAGCGTGTAAGCTACGGACTGTCGATACGTCTCCTCGTCCACTATCTCTTCAAATCCTACAGGACGCTGATCCTTGTGTTTACGAACAAAACCCAAATTTAATCCATCAAGCCACAGACTCGCTATCGTCTTAACGACTAGAAGACCCAAAAATATCCACAGCATAAAATCCATACCTCTTACTCAAACAAGGTGTGGCTGGAAAACAACTTAATGTGACCAAGTCATAATAAGTCATCCAACCTGAAAATCCTGTAACCCAGTGAACTAATGAAGTTGAAACTTGGCATAAACTCTGGGGTTAGCGACATTTTAACAGCTGGATAATCCTACTTCCTATTATGCGTACCCTCATACCCATTCTTACGATTTTATCAGTTTCTCTGTCTGTAGTCACCGCCGCAAAGCGGCTTAATCCGGCAGACGCTGAGCGCCGAGCTGAGATCCCCCTCGGCCCCCCCCATGCAGCCCAATCCACAACGTGAGGCGATCATCGCTGTCGGCCATGGCGCGCGTATTTTGCTGTCTACCGACGATGGTGCAACATGGGAACAGGTATTTAAAGGCCTACCTAACGGCGACCACGGGCCCTGGTCGTGTAAAACAGTAGCTTACACTGACGGTGTCTTTGTGGCTATATTAGGATGGGGCAGTGTCACAACTTGGCTAGCTACCGAAGACGGATACAACTGGCGTCATCTTACTGATGGCAACACAGACTTTGGACAGAGAAACCATGAAAATGACCCAACTGCCATGCCCTCCGTCTGGGGCTTAGGGAGTGCTAAGGGTACCTTCGTTGGTGGGGCTTCTGTCGAGGTTACCGTGACACCGGATTTCGGAGTGACTTGGCACCGCACTAACCTCAGACGTCAGTTTGGAAAGACCGGCCCACGCAAACTCTCAATGCATCATATGGGTGTCTCATACCTCGGCGAAGCGTCAGGTCGATTCCTCGCTTATGCCGACGATCGGACTCGGCCACAGCGCGAGGTCATGGTCAATCTTTTCGCTTCGGACGATGGAGGACAAAATTGGGAGTGGATCCATCCGACGGGTCTCGATGACGTGGAGAATCAGTTCTATAAAAGTATGACTATCCTAAACGGTAATCCGGCAATGATCACCAAGAACGGCGACAAGTTATATTTATCTGAGGACGGAGGAGAATCATGGACCGCATACGCCACAGGGATTTCCGCTAAACGCGCGGATCTTTCCTTGGTCGGGAATGAGCTTTGGGTAGTCACGGAACAAGGCTCCCGAGCCTCCATTGATGGAAAAAACTGGCGTGACCTGCCATCAGAGATACCTCTCGGCAAAATTATAACAACCGCGGCAGGCACGCTGATAAACGTGAACCGTCATCGTTTCTCTATTCTGCGCAGCACCGACCAAGGCCAATCGTGGTCAGAAGCATATAGCTACGAGGGCGGCGACCGCCGCAAACTGAAAGGAGCGCAAGGCTTAAGAGATATACAAGTAGGCAAGATTACAGCTCAGCCGATACGGTAAACTACTCGATCGGTGCAAAGAGGCCCTGAAGCCAGACTATGTCTTCTGCATCGGCGCCACTCTCGATTCCATTAAGCGCACTCATAAGAAACGGCGCATAACGTTGTTTGGCAAAGACTTCCGCTTGCTCTCGACTTGGACGATCCTCTCCGCGTGACGTCCACACCCGTGCCATCCAACAAAACGCTGAGCTAGGATACGCACTCCAGAGAACAGCGGCATCATCAGTCCGTCCAAGTTTCCATGCATAGATTCCAGCAACCGCCGCAGCCTCATCACTCCATCGCGCCTGTGCCTCCGCTTGAATAAGCAACGCACGAGCCTGCCCATCTAAAATCAACTGAGGAGTCTCCTGCAGTGCCCACTTGTTGAAATTGTTCATTACCTGAAGGAGCAGCGCCTGGCGGCTTGTCGGGTTCACCTCAAGAGCTGCTTCGATATACTCAGAGCTCGCAGTATCATCTCCAACCTGAGTCGCGACACGCGCGAGCATCAAATAATCAGCCTCCCACGTATCCGTATTCCTTGCATCAAACCAACTAGTGTAGAGGAGCAGGGATATGACCCCGCAAGACCCGAACAGAGCAAAAAGGCGATAAATGGGCATCGATCTAAATACCCTCGGCAAACCCATAACTGCACCCCCTCCAGTAACCGCCAACAAGGGTAGCAATGGCACTCGAAATCGATTCGATGCATAAAACAATATGATGCCTGCCGCGTAGGCTATAAATAAGGTCGCCAGAACACGCGCGGTGGGGCCGCCGCTAGCTCGCGGCACAAAGAGTGCCGCGACGGTGAGCAAAACTAAGAGTCCCCAGTGAATCGGATTCCAAACGAGGTGTGCATGGAGCGAACGATGTAAACCAAAGGTGCGATTATCATACTGTTCGTAACTGTTGATGAAATAGTAGGCCTTGCGCAGCATGAGTCCCAGCCATCGAAAGGGATCAGCGCTGATTTCCTCACCCGCCTGACGCATCCAATAAGCATTCATTGCATCAATATCATAGGGCGGTTCGGCCGCTGTTGCCTCGGCATAGAGTTCAATCGATAACAACTTTGCGGGGTTATCAAAGTCCGATAGATGTTCTATAGCGCGGCTCTGCTTGTAAATACGTCCGTCCGCCTCCGCCTCGTTTCCGGCCCAAAGCGCATAAGCACCCTGCCAAGGCGATGTGCGCCAAGTGTCGGTAAGCCACAGATTGATAGAGCCCGTTAGAAAAAGTGCTAGCGCCAAACCCATGTAAGCGAGGCCACCATGGGTCCAACGTCTCGCACTCCTCCCTCCCAACAAGGTCGCGATGATCGGCCAAAGGAGGGCCCAGGGTAGCAAATGCGAACGCAACATCACGCCCGCACCCAGTAACAAACTAATGAGTAAAGTCAGCCGCAGCTTGGGACGTTCCAACCAAACAATCCAAGCCCACACACAGGCGGCCGCAAGCGCCATGGCCAAGGTAATGTCATACAAATCCCCAGCAAAAAAGAGGACCACCGGATTTGCTCCGAGCAACACTGCGGCAATTAAGCCTGCACTCTCTCGCCCCCACAGCCGCTTTCCTGCGCGATAGGCACACCCCGCTGCGAAAAGAACCGCGAGGCCATTGATCAATCTTCCGATATCTGGCAACCACCCCACATCACCCACTACCCACAATGCACCGGCCAATATGACGGGATAGAGCGGCGCGCGATGAAAGGGCTCCTGAGGCAAAGTTCCAGACACAATCTGCTGAGCCAAGACCTGATTCTGCAAGCAGTCCAAGGCGGGAAAACTGCCCAGCGGCGTCTGCCCATAACCGATCAGCCACGAGAACAAATAAAGTGTAAGCCCGCCAAAGACTATTTTTCGGAGATTGATGCTCTCAGTATTCACTACGCATTATCCGCATAATCTAGAGTACAACAGCAGTGAAGACTAAGACGAGCAGAAGCGAAACTACTTAACAATCAAGCGGCCATCCCGTTGCCCTCTTTTAATTCATGACAGACCTCTCTATACTTTCTGCCAGCGTCTTGTTGACCATTGCCGTCATTCTATCATTGGCAGGTTGGGGCCGTCTCACCGGCAGGGCATTGAAAATAGTGGTGCCCTGGGCTCAGGCTCCAACACTGGGCATGGCCACGGTGCTGCCATTGGGCGGCCTCTTGGCTTGTTTTGAAATCGCATATCCTCCGTCAATCTATGCTCTGCTGTTTGTTGGGCTTTTGGCGAGTGTAGGAGCGGCTTTACGTCATTCTGGGAACAACGGCTTTCCGCGACTATCCGCTCTATCCTGTGTCTCCGCTGTTATGGTGATAATCAATCTAATCTTTTACCATAACCCCACCGCCTTCAATCCACAGGATGACCTGCTAAAGTATTTTAATTACCCAACGATTCTTGCAGAGACAGGCACCTTAGCACCCGGCCCATTCGATAGCCTGGGCAGCGAAACACTGGGCGGCATGACTATCTTGCACAGCTTCACGGCAACAATCTTAGGGAGCCGTTCACTCCTGCTCTTCGATAGTGTCATAGCTTATGCTTGTTGTCTGGCCCAGATTATTTGGCTCACCAAGCGAGTTGGGCTAGGGCATTGGATACGCTGGGGCATAGTGCTACTTTTTGGGATTGCTGACCCCATGTTAGTAAACATTTCACCGATGTATACCACTAGCAGCCTGCTCTTATTATCGGTCTCTATTCCGGTGATCGACCCAAAATACTCAGCTAGTTCGTGGATAGCTGTCGCGTTGCTCTCCGTCATCTACGCTGCCATGGTCGTGATCAAAACATCGGCGGCACTCTATGTGCCTTTTCATTTTACCGCGTTGTTTATCATTTGCCTGTGGCCTGAGCGAAAACATCAAGCGTCGCTTATCCAAAAAGCCATTCGGCTAATATCTGCAATACCCATAAGTTGCTTCGTAGCAAGCCCATGGTTTTTACTGTATAGCAAAAACCTCTTGATCGCTTTTAATCCAAGAAAGTCTGAGACTATCTTCGGAACTGAGGTCATTCATTCAACAAGGGCGCCCTGGACTGATTTTTTCCGATTTGAGGCACTCGATTTTAGTTTTGGCGTATCGCCTGTACTGTTCCTTCTACTTTTGCTGGGGGCATTCATTTCGCTCATTGCACTGTGGCAACACCAGCATAGCGTTCAAAAAGGCTTGCGAGCGTTTCAGGTCAGTAGCATCGTTTTTATTCTAATTAACGTATTCCTTTTTTCGCCCCAAACCGTCGGCGTGGACAGTGGTTTCCGCTACACCCTACCGAGCTTGCTGTGTTTAATCGTGGTTTCGGGACTAAGCCTCAAAAACGCTCGTACAGGTCTGCGGCGAATAGTCTACGCTGTCGGTATCGCCTGCGTCTTACTTTTCACACATTCTTATGTTAAACGACTTAGCCACTACTCCGAGTGGGGAAATGCTTTGGCTATTAGTAATCCGGAGGTGACGCGCCAGGCAACACAGGCTCTCCTCCGCGAAGATCAACTAACCTATTGTCTCCAACTCCAGCAGTTGAGCGCTGAAAGTTCTAAAATCCTGGTGTATGGCCCGTCGCAATTTCACTTCGATTATAAGCGTAATGAGATCTGGAATGTGAATCTAGCGGGATTGAGTAACCCATGGCTGAGTTTCCCCTTTTCTGGTTCCTTAGACGAGCGCATGGCATGGCTAAAATATACCGGCATCGAATACATAATCTGGCAATCGGGTGGCACCGCTTCGATCAAAGTGTTGGAAGGAGTGTATCAAAGTCAGCCGCCTCGACGTGCTACGATTGCTAAAAAAGCTATTATCCTTACCGAGACGCTGACACAGATCGCCGAGATGCCGGGTATCCTGACCATACACAGCGATCCTGTTTCCAAAGTTTACAAAATTGATTAATCAGGAAGCAATCGGACGACACAAAACCATCGTCCACGGTAATGGCCGCGAGCATGCGACTCGTTCAAACCCTCCGGCTTCGAGCCATTTTTGAAACCCTTTGCTGGACCAATGGTTCAAATGTCCGGGGGTATTTCCAAGTGCTGCCCAATACTTGAATCGAGCCATATTCAGCAGACGCCAGATCGGTTCACGCGGCACGGATAGTAGATATAACCGCGCATTGAGCTGTCTGAGTTTGGAAAGCGCCGCCTGCGGATCAGGCACATGTTCGAGCACTTCGCAGCAGATTATCAAGTCTGCATGGTCC
Organism: Opitutales bacterium; assembly: GCA_013215165.1. Taxonomy (NCBI): domain Bacteria; kingdom Pseudomonadati; phylum Verrucomicrobiota; class Opitutia; order Opitutales; species Opitutales bacterium. The sequence goes on from JABSRG010000031.1 coordinate 10,928, forward strand.
TCAGGCTCTGCCAATGCTTCGACTGGCTTCTGCACTAAGGTAAGTCCGTCCTGATCGCCCAAGGCATCTTTGGCGATTTGTAACGTGTCGCTACTGAGATCTGTTCCTCGGACTGCAATTCTCGGATACCGCTCTAGCACGAATGCCAACATCCGACCCTCACCACATCCTACCTCATGGACACTCTTGGGCTGAGCGATCTTTAAATACCTTAAAAAACTCTCGTCGAAGCCGCTCACCAATGCCCGAGATATCGGGTTGTTGAGATTTGACTTATCCTCAACATTTCCAACCACCGTTCCATTTTCTCTTCGAATACTCATCTCGTTTACTTGGGTGAGAAAATCCACTTTACCACAGAATACCGGACCACAGCGAAGAGCAAAACATTGCATGCTTGCACGATGAGGAAATGAATCTCTAGCAGCGCGGTTATCAGGCTGTAGACTCCAAGGTCGACAAACCGGATAAGAACAGACGTTCCAGTGAACAAACCGATTTGCTTTACGACAGTTCCTGGTTCCGAACCTGGAAATACAATGACACGACAGACCACGAAGTTGATACTGAGCTGAACTCCTAAGGCTACTGCGTAGGCGATCGGAAACGGCCATCCCAAGAGTTTGACCAAGGTAGCATTGAGGCACAAAGCGACGATAAATCCAGGCACACCCCAAATCAAAAACCGCAACACAGCCATACCCCAGCGGACGGATGGTGAGGCTACCGCTCGCGTGCTGCTGACTCCAACTTCGATATCCTCCACTGGTTGCGCTCTAAGAGATTACGATTCACTGCAATGAGATCGGCAAGCACCCCCGCGATCAGCAGGACACAGCCAGATATCAAAAGGATGGCCGCTAGAATCAACGACTGGATATGCCCCTCATCATCACCCAACAGGTAGAAGGCTACAAATCGCAATCCTAACAAAACTCCTGGAGTCGCGCATACCAATGCCAACAAAGCGAAAAACCTGAGCGGCTTGTAGGTCACGAAAATCCGGAAAATCGTATGGATCGACTTCAGCACATATGACGGAATGCTCTTCACAAGGCGGGACCTGCGAGTAGGGCCGTTAACGCGCACGGGGACAGACTCCATGGGGATGCGCACATGCCCAGCCTGGATGATCGTTTCGAGAGTGTATGTATAATCACCAAAAACACGCAACCGCATGGCAGCCTCCCGCGAGTATGCTCTGAAACCACTGGGCGCATCTTGGATCTCGGTGTTACTCACCCACCGCACGACCCAACTCCCCAAGAACTGAAGGAATTTCTTTAACGGCGAAAAATGCTCGATCGACTCAATGGGCCGTTCTCCGATAACGATGTCTGCTTTTCCTGCCAAGATAGGTTGAGCAAGCTTCGGAATGTCTTCAGCGCAATACTGGTTGTCTGCATCGGTATTCGCGATGACATCGGCACCATATTCAATACAGCTGCGCAATCCCGTTTCAAACGCTCGGGCTAGTCCTAAGTTTTTCTTGTGCGATACGATATGGTCCACGCCAGCAGCACGAGCAACTTCCGCCGTAGCATCCTCACTCCCATCATCAATCACCAGATACTCCACATCATCAAAGCCATCCACAGCGCGCGGCAAGGCAGCAACTGTCTCCTCGAGCATATTTGCTTCATTGTAGCAGGGAATTTGGATGATGAGCTTCACACCGATTTACTCGTCATATACGTTCGGGCCTTAATTCGCCTCCCCTGGAACCTCATTAGGAGACAAAGCCTGCTTGACAAAAACAAAGCGCACCAGGGCCACGGCCAAGGTGGCTAAAACCACACACCATAAAGCCTCTATATTAAACAGCTTAAAGAAAACGGAAAACAAGAGGTAATCGACGATTTTAAAAGCAATCACGGTTTTAAAATAATCTCGCACTCCAAAAAGGCTGAAAGGAACGCGAAACGACCATCTGGCGTGAATCGCATAGGAGATAAAGAAGACCGCGATATGCACAAATAAATAGGCCAGAAGTGGGGTAGCCGCGTTCAGGAGTAACCATGTAATGATCAACTTCAAACCCAGCACAGAAACGCTTCCTAAGGCATAGCGCACCAAGGGGACGATGTGCTTATTGATCTGGCTCTTGTTCATACTCGGGCCGTTTGTAGTGCATGAGTCCCTTAAACAGCACCACGTATGCAAAGACAAACGGGAAAGGCAGCTTCATAAAGCGCGCCAGCCAATTCGGATGCTTGGAGATCTTGTGATTAAGCAAGACGATGAAAGCTCCTAGGTAATCCCTAATAGTCGCTTTCGTCTGTATATCTTCGCGAATTTTGAAACCTAACAGGCGTCCGACTCGAGCCCGTGCCGTCACATTATAATGATAATTTACTGAGCGCGATTGGGCGTGATAAATCGTCTTTCGCGTCACCCTGTGTGCATCGATCAGTCCGTTATCCAGCATCTCCTGCATCACTCCCTCCGCCTTCTCACTCCGAGCAAGAAACGCTGAGGGTTTCACCGTCTCACCCTTCTTCTCGGGTAGCCACACATCTCCGGTGGAAAGGTCCGCATAGTAGCCGTAGTGGTCAAAGCAGTGTAGGCAACGGGACAAGGAGAGCACGTGCAAATTCTGATAATGGCTAAACTGCTGAAAAGGCATGCGCCGTTCCGAGCCGTCTTTCATCTTTATCACCATTTCGCCACGCCAGAGCCCTTGCCGGTAATAGAAACTATCGATTTCATCGAGCGGTATCCCATGCTTCGCCAAGACCATCTTCACTAACGTATCTTTGGAATTATGGCCGCAAAAGATGGAGATTTTAAAGGCTATCTTCTGGGCCAGTTCCTCGTTTTGCGCCATGCGTTTGCAGATTGTGTTTATCTGCGACGGTAGACCGACGACTCCCACTTTACCGTCAAACTCTTTGATGAGTGAGAGCCCCTTCATCATGGGAATATCAAAGTACTTACTCGACTGCGAACGTTTCAGTTCATCAAAGCTCCTGGAGAGATAGATATCGGGCTGCCATGTTCCGTTCTCGATCCGCATCCCGCATACAAGAGCAGCGTCGATCTGGCCAGTTTCGAGGAGGTATTTAAACACCCCGGTTACAATGCCTCCCGATGCGGCATGTCTACGAACATCTGGATCGGTCATATGACCAATCCAAGCCTTGCGGAAGTCCCCGACCGGTGTGTCGAAATTTGGTTGGACCAGTCCTCTCATGAGCGCTCCTCCAAGCGACGCATCACCTCATCGAATTGAGATCGAGCTGAGCGCTGTGCCGCGGCGAGTTGATCTAAAATCTTCGACCTGATCTCTTCTGCCTGAGACTCACAACGTTCGACCAAGTTCAGCACGCTAGGAGCGTCGAACGCCTGATAGGGAATACAAAATTCCTCCAGGCCAAAGGGCGCAAGGACTTCTCGATACTTGTGGCTCCATCCCACGACGGCCACTGGTCGGGCCGTCGCCAACGCTGCGATCAGTCCATGGAACCGACTGGTAAGCACCACCGAGCATTTGCCGATTTCTGCGCGAATCTCTTCAGAATCGAGGCCTGGCCCTAGCAGCGATGCCTCCACGCCCAGCTCTGACAAACGTCTCACAATCGGTTCGGCAACGACCGGATCATGGTTTCTTGGCCCGTTTCCATCGGACCTCCATGAATGAGTAATTACGCGGATCGTCCAACCCGCATCCGCCAGGGCCTTGGCGACGTCACAGAGGGTTGACTGATAATTCGCTACTTTTTGATCAACCACCAAGCTGGGAATAAGAGCTAGGGTTTGGGCCGATGGCACTTCTGTGATACCGGAACGATCTCCTAGCAAAAAGGCGATGTCTGCAGCTTCGATCAATCGCCGCTCAGATCCGCGCACGGGGAGTTCCTGGAGCATTGCAAGGGTCTGTGCACCGCGCGCCGCAGTAAATTCCATTCGGCCGAGAGTCCAACGAGCAAATGCACGATTTGGCCACTTCCTAAACGGACCCAAAGCTTGTGATAGCTTAAAAACCGGCACTTGGTGCAATAAAAAGGGAAGCACCGAAAAGAGATTGAAAGGTAAGAACTTCAGACGGCTATCCATAAAGGACACACCAAAGATATCAAAGACAGCATCGATAGTCAGCAAGCGGGTTATCGGTAGCCGATCAGCAATGACTGCCGGTTTCTTGAAAAAGGGTAACAGCTTCAAAAGTATTCCTATGGGGAGCCATTTCAGAACGAGCGTTTTAGGCGTTGCAGAGTGGATATAGACGTCCTTTCGACGCGGTAACGTCAGGTCTTCACTAGGAAAATAGGAGAGCACATGAATTACCGCACCTGGATAGCGTCTTTGCATCTGGATGATTGTACTCACCAGCATCGCCTCAGCTCCCTTGTTTCCAGAGAATGCCGCGCCAACTATAGCAAAATGTGGTGGACTTTTCATTTTAGACCTAAAGACGACTCAGGCTGCTCGGGATCATTTCTTCGAGTGAAAGCGACCCAAGCCTTTGCTTCATCGAATAACCTCCAGAAAGACGGCGTTAACACATCGGCAGATAACCATGCTAAGAACGCAAACACCACCCATGCGGCTGTTTGTTTTAACACTGCCATAGCCACCAGATACTCTCCCGGGACACCTCCAGTCAATTGACCCGGAGCCACACCCAGAGTAACTCGCTCCAGGAAGAAAATCAGTGGAATGAGGATCAAGATTCCCTGGCAGGCTCCAGTTCTGAAAGCATCAGAAGACTCCCTGCGGTTCACCTCCCATAGAAAAGGGATACAAGGCAAAAGATAGATCATCCGATAGCCCCAATTTCCCGCCAAAATGAAGCAAAAGCTGAAGATACTGCTGCCAAAAAGGAAATATCGCTCCTTCGTTGAAGCTACTAGGACTCGCTCAGGAGTTGGACGAAATAGCATCCAGATACTGCCACCGATCACCGCGAGTATGAGTGCTACTCTCAGCACCAAAGCCAACGCACCATCTAAACCTAAGAGTTGGAAAACTATTTTAGAACCGACAGCAAAGATACTCACAGGATCTGGCATGCGATCCTTCAAAAAAGCAATTTCTTCCCAAGAAATCCAGAGATACACTGCGAGCCAAAATACTCCCATAGCACAAAAAGCCAGGACTGCTCGCAAGGGGAGTCGTCCATAGAAAAACAGCACTAACAGGGCAAATGGGTAGTATTTCACAGGCGTCAGCAGCATAATCAAGACAGCGCACACGAACCCTACCCAGACACGTTCCCATCTAAGGATAAAAGGGATTGCAAATAACAGGCTATAGAGAACCAAATCGTCGTTGGCCCGCTCAACTCCCAAAAGAACTGGCGGCGAACACATCAATACAATGCCATAGAGCACCTCGCGTTTTCTCTCCGGTTTGAGCAATGCAAGGGTCAATCCGAGGAAAGCGACGACCGTCGCAGTCCCTAGCACGAACACATGATCCAGGGTCAACCCCAGCTTACCCAGATGCAGGGGGTAGCTCGGTTTCGTGCTGATTCGACGGAGCGGGTCGATCGGATTGGGTTCATTATAGATATCTAGACCGATCGCATAAGCCTGCATTGCTGCCAAACGACCCTTCATGTCAAGAAAAGGATGTAAGTGCTCTCCTTCAAATAGAGGTCGGTCAAAATAGAGAGGTCCAATAGCCAGTCTCCACAAAGATGCTTGATTGAACAACGCCAGGACGACCCCGACGCTCACGGCAACCAGTATCAACCATTTGAGATTCAGACTAGAATTCACTCCAGAAATTACGGGGAAAATATGTCTATTCGGTCCCTCATTTCACTCACTTATGAAACCTGAGTTTGAACAGACCAAAAAGGGTCATTTTCAGAAGAATCCAACCGTGCTTAAATCGAGAGATATTCGTATCTCCATAAGTTCGATCTCTATAGCGCACCGGAATGTCGCGGATCTTTAGGTCCAAGAGCGAAGATCCAAACAAGAGATTGAAATCACCAAAAGGATCAAAGTCTCCCAACACCTCGATACGCTTCAGCAGCCTCCGATAGTCACTGTGTAGGATCATTTTAGTTCCGCAGAGCGAGTCCTTGACGGGCTGCTTCAACACAAAGCTTAGAGCTACGGCAAAAAACTTATTTCCGAGTAAATTGAGGAACCGCATCGCCTTGCTCTCCATGGGATACACAAGGCGACAGCCATTAGCGAACTCTGCCGTGCCGTTGGCTATCGCTTCGTAGAACTTAGGTAAGTCCTCGGGTGGCGCCGTGAGATCCGCGTCTTGTATGACCAGTAAATTGCCGTCTGCTTCCTCGAAACCGGCAAAAACCGCATCCCATTTACCTTTTCCCGGTTGCTTCATATACTTTAGCCTATGAGGACCGGTGTAGGCCGTACAACACGCCTGGATCGTGTCCCAAGTGTCGTCCGTACTGTTTCCTTCGACAAAGATCACCTCCGTTCGCTGGCCAAGGACGGGTATCCGATCCAGAGCAGCCTGAATATTGCCAGACTCATTGCGCGCCGGAACGACTACAGAACACGATAAAGACTCTCGAATTTCATTTCTTCGCCCAGGGCGCGCGACGATAAATATGCTCGCTCCAAATTGGTTTATCATTGGGCAACGCACGAGGTATCGATTCATGACGGGATCCACTACAGGAAGCGTCGTGGGACAGAGCACTTCGGTAGACTCAAATACGACCTCCCAACCAGTGAGTTCCAACAGATTGATGAGGTCCTGAGTCGAAAGCCAGTTACTCGGAGGTTGTTTCATGACCCAACCCAGCGGTTGCGCTAATTTGAGAATCGGCAACCAGAGTGTATTCAATGATGTAATATAGAGACGCGTCCGCTCATGAGATAATGTATGAAGGTGGTCAAAAGCCGCTTGAATGTCGGGCAGATATCCCGTCAAAAAGTCCAAAACTATCGCATCAAACGGCTCATCTTCAAAATATGACATCACATCGGCCACCTCATACCGTAGTCTTTTCCCAGCATTTTCGACCCGGGCGCGGTGAACCATTTTTTCCGAAATATCAATTCCCACTCCTTGACGCAGTGGAATTCGGTTAAGCAAACCTCCTACCCCACATCCTGCCTCAAGAACCCGTTGATCTGACTGGATGTGATGGCTCATCAAACGGGCTATCTGCCTGTGGAAGCCCCGTTGCCGTCGTCGGGCAAGTGAGTCCGCTTCTGCCAGTGCATCGAAATGAGACTCAAAATCAAACTTGTTCGGTCCAGTCATCAGCATCGGATGCTCTGCAAGCCTAACAAATTATCGAGTAAAAATTCTAGACGACTCATTGCATCAGACAGTCTCAGATATATGATTTGATGGATCCTGCTTAGACTGCCGGTTTATGATCTCTGCTACCAAACCCAAAGACACAAGCTGCGCTCCAAGCAAAAGCAGCAAAATCCCCAAGAAAAATAGCGGTCGACCGCCAATCCCCTCTCCAAAGAAAATCTTCATAAAGGACAGATAAAAGAGAATCAAAAATCCGATCGAGCCAAACAAGAGGCCCGCTCCTCCAAAAATATGAGCTGGTCGCCGCAAATAGCGGGTCAATACAATCACCGTGATTAAATCCAACAGGCCCTTTACAAAACGCTTGCTTCCGTACTTAGAGACTCCGTGAAGGCGCGGCAGATGATTTACCGGTAACTCACCAATACGGAAACCTTCTGCATCGGCGAGAATAGGGATGAATCGATGCAGCTCTCCAAACAGCTTCACGCGTTTTACCACAATGCCTCGATAAGCTTTAAACCCACAATTGAAGTCATGGAGTTGAACTCCGCTGCCGACTCGAGCCAGGGCGTTGAACACCCGTGACGGCAAAGTCTTATCGATAGGGTCGTGGCGCACTTGTTTCCAGCCCGAGACAAGATCATAGCCCTGATCCAACTTGCTTAGGAAATTGGGAATTTCCTGCGGATCATCTTGTAGGTCCGAGTCCATAGTAATCACCACATCTGCATCGGCCTCGTCAAAACCGAGCTGCAATGCTTCAGCTTTGCCAAAATTGCGTCTCAACCGCAGCCCATGAACGCGAGTTGGGTTTTCTATTTTTAAGTCACAGATCGCTTTCCATGAGTCGTCTCCACTCCCATCGTCCACAAAATAATAACCGTGCTCCCAGCCATCAAGCTCTGACACGACAGCTTCGATCCGTTCATACAATTCGATAACGGTCGCCTCCTCATTATAGACAGGAATGATAAAACTCAGTTTCCGATGGCTCATGTGGCAGCTTCATTCAACGTCGCTGAAAACAAAAGTTTTGCAGAGCATGCAACAGCTCAGGACTGGTTTTCGACGAAGACACAAAAAGCCGCACCCACAAGGATGCAGCTTTGGTGATGATATTTTTTTTATTCCCAATTAAAGGGAAAAGGTAAGAGCGGTTGCACCTGAGGTAGGTGTATGATCGTCAGTGCCGCCGCCACCTGCGCCATTTGGTAGACCAGAAATATTGAATGTTTTACCCTGAGTAAGGGTAGCTGGATAAGTCTCGCCCAAGATTTTCAATGCATCAGAATCTGCGGCATTGATATAGCTGTCAAAACCTACAAGATCATCCAACCCAGCTTTCGTTATACCAAATTCCAGGAAATATTGGTTGGCTGCCGCTTGAATTTGGCGTCCGTTGTTCACGATCGACTTATTCTGTGAGTTAGTGCGCACTTTTTGGAATGCGGGCACCGCCATCGCTGCAAGAAGACCAATGATGACAACCACGATCATAATCTCGACGAGAGTGAATCCTTTTTTATTTTTCATAAGTATTATATCAATGATTTATTAATAGAGTATAATTTACATGCTTTACGTGCAGAATAGTATGAAACGGCTTCAACAATTTGGACTCAATTTTAAAAGCATAAAACCACCGTTTTTTGACGTTCATTTAGCGAATTCATTACCAAATTTTCTCAGGCTACTTTGAAAATCATATACAAATGGCCAAAGATAGATTGATAACATCTTAAAGGTGTATGCTTTACTTGGGTGTCGAATAAAGGCGCAGACCGTGATCAGGAATCCTTGAGAACCAAAAAGCCTCAGGATCTTCTTTATAAAGCCTTACTTCCTCTTCAGTCAGCTCAAACTCAGGGTTCAAATCTCTTTCATGCAAGCCATCAATTACTACTAAACGCACTGTGTGGTAGGGCTTAAAAGGAAATTCTGCTATCACACGCCCTCTGACAGGTAGTATCAAGTTTTCTGAGGCCGAAGAATACTCCACCCTATCTTGAGGAACTCGGTAAACGACTTGGACAAAATAAAAGTTATGGGACTGCAGCTGAATTTGAAAGGCAAAATCCGCCAGCCTGTCATTGATCTCAAGAGGGGAAGAGGACGGGATATTGTGCATCCGCCATGCAAAGGGCCGACTTGCGATTACATACGGGTTGGGATCATTCCGATCCTCAATGATTTCAAGCGCCCAACGGTCGACCTCTGCGTGGAAATTACGCTCTGTGGCCACTCTGCGTGCTTGGCTTGGCAAAATGAGCAGGGCCCACTCCAGGCAAATCGCTCCTATTAAAATTCTTCGCATCCAGCGCTTCTCAATAAATGCATGCGCGAGTGACCATATCATCGCAAAGGTTGCCACCCCAAGTAACGGCAAGGTGAGACGAGATACCTCCAACTTCTCCACTTGGCCCCAATGGTAGCTCATCAAAATGACAAAATTTACCACAACTACGATGCCCATTAACAGGCTGAACCATGCACCCACCTGTTTAAGGCTGAATGTCCGAATCAACCGAACGCCGACAAGTAGCAGGCATGGAAACGCAAGCACCCCCAATAGGAAACCCGCTGAATCGTGTATCGAAGGCTCAAAAAAATACAGCACCGCATAACTCAAATTCTCCGGAATAAACTGGAGGGAGAATGCGCTTTCTGACGCTGTTGTCATTGTCTGCCAGTAAGCGCTCGGATCGTCGAGATGGTAGGCGTGTCGCCAGAGAACGGGATACAGCGCCACAACGAAGACTAAATAAGGCTTCAGGAGCCATCGATCGCCATGAAATGCCGCGCGGTACACTGCTAGAGCTGACACCGGCATGGCAAAGAGCGCAGACTCATAACGGGTATACACTAAAAATAAAGTGCCTACGAGGAGGAGCCCCCACGTTCCCAACCGCGGCTGCTGGACAAAGCCGTAACCCAGTGCAGTAACCACCAAAATAAAAAGCAGATTTTGCAGTTCAAAGCCGGCACCGTTGACGTTCTGAACAAACAAAGGCATGCCATATAGCAACACAGTAGGTATTAGCGAAAACAGCCGCGCTTGCCATAACGATGCACCGCGCCGCTGCGCCATGCCGTATGCAAAGCCCAAAGTGAGGAATACCAAACAAAACCCAAAGACTGTATTGAGCACAAAAGCATTTTCTATCCGGTAACCGGTGAAGTCGTGAAGCACTGATAACAGAAACGGAAACGCAATAGGACGCTTGTCAGGCAAAAATCCATAGGCCTCGGTCAGTCCATAGACATAGAAGGTGATCGTCCCATAGCCACCCACATTATCTCGATGCAGACGCTGTGACACCTCCATCAACACATACTCGTCAGACGTGATTTTGATTTCATACGGTTCACGTGTTACAATGTAGACGAGGATCAAAGCTGACATACCCAAAAGCCACTTGCGATCGCTCGCGAAAAACCACTGCGTTCCTAAGCCTAATATCGCCTCGCGTTCTTTCCAAACGAGCCAAATCAGCAGACCCAACAAAACGTAGAGTAACGGTTTAACATGATAGAGCGTCAGCCAGCGGAGTGTGTCCAAATCCAACACAACGCATGAAGCAAAGCCAATTACTCCCAAGGCTGCGGCCAAAAACAGCAATAGCCCGACTTGTTTGAAGTGAATTCTCATCGATTAAGCGGCATATTCTCAAAATATGCCACGATTAATAAACGATTATCGGTCGCGAGATGGAAGTCTTGATTGCCGAGTTTTAATTTTAGGCAATCAAGAAACTTAAAACCGGGTTGTCTCTATAACAATCACGCCCACACTATCGGATGGTCATGGAATTGCCATTGGATTCTGTAATAGTCGAGACACCGGGGACCGATCCCATCTGGGAGCGTATCCACGCTGAGGCGCGTGCACTTTACGATGCCGAGCCCTATATGCGGACACTCATCAGCGATGTTGTGTTGTCCAAGCAGTCTCTCGAAGAATCCATTTGCGTCCGACTCTCACGAAAGTTTGGCCGATTCGCCGGGACGGAGAACGATTTGTTTGAGACTTTCCAAGAGGCCTTTGCCATCGATCCTAATATCGGGATCCGCGTGCGGGCAGACATTGAGGCTATCTTTGACCGCGATCCTGCGTGCATTGACTACCTTTCACCTCTGCTTTTCTTCAAAGGCTTTCAGGCCCTCTCAGCCTACCGCATCAGCCACTTTCTCTGGAACCAAGAGCGACATCACCTGGCGCATTACTTTCAGAGTTTGATCGCTGAAGTCTTCAACGTGGATATCCATCCTGCGGCACGCTTTGGGAAGGGTATTTTACTCGACCACGCAACCAGCTTCGTGGCGGGTGAGACTGCAGTTGTCGGCGACGATGTTTCGATCTTACATGAGGTAACTCTAGGCGGCACTGGTAAGGAAGGGGGTGACCGTCATCCTAAGATCGACACGGGTGTTCTCCTATCTTCCGGATCAAAAGTCCTGGGCAACATCCATATAGGTGCGTTTTCCAAAGTGGGTGCCAACAGCGTCGTCCTCAAAGATGTCCCACCCCATGTTACCGTCGCGGGCGTTCCGGCAAAAATTATCAAACGCCACAGTGGAAGCTCTTGCCCGGCTACGGCGATGATTCAGTCGCTTGACGACGAGTAATCACTGCCAGACCTGTTTCATCGATATATCTGAAGAAAGCTGGCTGGGCTCAGTATTTCCGTCCCTCTGAAGGGATGTAGCTCCAGAAGATCTTGATCGCCCGTCAACAAGCAGGTTGCCGAACTACTGAGTGCGACTTCTAAGAATTTGTTGTCTTTAGGGTCGCGACAAAGCGTCACGCTATGGTCGATATCGAAAACACTCCCAAAACGACTCAACAGCAGAAAAAATTCATGTCTTTCGTTGGCACTAATATATTTCTGGAATTTCGGCTGCGCCAGGACGTCGTCTAATTCAGCGAGCGTAGCATCTGAAAAGGCTAAGTCTCCCATTGATATTGCCAAATCAACCGCTTGCCCAGCAACTGACTTAGGAAGAATAACCCGACTGACACAGACGTTGGTGTCTATGACAAACATAGGTGTCTTCATGAGTCCTCGTTGACCCACTTTTCGACATCCAGCTCTGTCACACCATCTTCTTCTGCACGTTGGCCGATGCGGTCACAAAAAGCAGTGAACTGACTGAAGTTCAGGCCTTTGAGGCGCTCATATTCGCTGATTGAAAGCACCACCGCGACCGGCCGGTTATGCTTGCGAATCATCAAGGGCGCGCGCTGTGCCTCATCCAGAACCAATCCAAAACGCTGCTTTGCATCAAAAGATGAGATTTCTTTCATTTGTCCAAATTAGACAAATTAGACCATTTGTCAATTACTTCACCTTACCCGGGTGTAATTGAAGTAGCGGGGAGATTTCCCCAACTGCCTTTGTTGTAGCCGTCCCGCTCTGTCGGGGCGCAGGCCGTTGCTGCGATCCGCGCCTGAAGCCGCGAGCCGACAGAGCGGCTCAACTACAACCACTGGAGCAGAGGAGCGACAACTGGAAAAACTCCCCGTCCTTTCAATTGCACCCATCTTACCCAGCTCATCCAAAATCGCATCGGCTTTGGAGATCTGGCCTGGGAACTTTTCGTCTTGTATTAGGGCCAGCACACCCACCAGGCTCCGGTCGACCCGAATGGTCATCGCGTGGCGACGGACGCCGTTGTCGTTAAACCCACGATCACTGAGTGGTCCGCGCTCTTTCGCCCCTGCTTTTTTTTCAAAGGCTTTCAAGCCCTCTCCGCCTACTGCATTAGCCACTTTCTTTGGAAGCAGGAGCGACACGGGCGTTCTCCTATCTTCCGGATCAAAGGTCTTGGGCAACATCCATGTGGGCGCGTTCTCCAAAGTGGGTGCCAACAGCGTCGTGCTCAAAGACGTCCCACCTCATGTTACGGTAGCGGGCGTTCCGGCAAAAATTATCAAACGCCACAGTGGAAGCTCTTGCCCTGCGACAGCGATGATTCAGGCGCTTGACGACGAGTAGGTAGCGTGGACAAGTCTCATCGATACACTTTACCCGTAACATTTTGACACTCCTCACGGCAGCTTAGCTGTTGCCGGCCCAAGCCTTCACACACGCCGCGGCAATCGCTCTCGCGATCACCCTACGAAACTCCGATCGCCCCATAGCTCTGTTTGGAACCTGGTCTCATTACTAGAAATGGATCACAACTATCCCATAATTTTGACCACAGATTACACGGATATTCACAGATCTTTATGAATAAGAGAGATTTACGAAAGAGATAATCGTCCACGGAAATCTATGGGATAAAGCGTATGGATACTTCGCCAATTCGCAGGGTGTTCACGTAACTTTCATCCTTCTAGAGGACAATCATAAACACCTAATAACAAAATACTTATCTGTGTATATCTGCGTAATCCGTGGTCTAGGAAAAATTCGAATTCCTATGGGATGACTGTGGAAATGGATTATCTTGCGATATTCTGATCGATGAATTTATTTAGCCCGGTGACTAGAAATACGATCGTATCCGCAATAGAAAGTGGAAAACCCTTCAGCCTTCTTATGGCAGATGGGAAAAGTTATCCAGTGCCGCACAGCGATTATATATCGCTTTCCCCAAAAGGAACTTACGTCACTGTTTATGATGATGATGAGCATTTCTTCGTCCTCCCACTGCTCACGATGACTGGCGTATCATCAATGCTGGAGGCAAACGGGGGTGACGCCGAATCAAAATAGATGCGTGCAATGAAAGGCTGCTCACCCATCAACAATCAGCTCACTTTTTCCAGTTCATCCAAGATCGCATCGGCTTCGGAGATCCGTCCTGGAAACTTCTCATCCTGCACCAGGGCCAGCACACCCACCAGGCCCCGGTCGACCCGAATGGCCATCGCATGACGCCGAACACCGTTGTCGTTAAACCAACGATCACTGAGTAGTCCGCGATCTTTCGCTCGATTCACAAACTGATGTGCTGTCTCAGCATCGACTGTCGTTCGCTGCCCTGTCTCTGCCCATTGCCAGAGTGGTTCCTCCGGAAAGGGATCATCACCGAAAGCCAATTGCATCGCAAAGAGCGCATCCAGCTCCATACTCTTACGAGTCGCACCGATACGAATACGCACACGGTTCATCCCGTTAGAAGGCTCAGCTCGATCGATCATCACTAAGCTTCCCCGTTGCGCCACAAAGAGCTCCACAACAAAGCCAAAATGCTCCGCCAAATCAGTCAACCGCGCAGCTGCGGGCTTAAGATCTTCTGGAAAATGCTCATGCATCGGGACTAAGCGCTGGAGCGCCCGATAGGCCTTAGTTTCCGATGAACGCCGCACCATGCCACAAGCCTCTAGACTCTGGAGACAACGCAATACAGAGCTCTTCGGCCAGGCAGTCCTACCGGCCAACGACTCCAGGCGGACGTGCCCCTCCTGCTCAAGGATTTGGAGGAGCTCAATACCTCGGTTTAGCGCCGGTGCTGGCTGCTTTTGTTCCATTGGGAATAGGCCTAGACTCACGAAGGCGACCGTGCAAGCACCCAGAAATAAGTCTTATGCGACCTCGGGGGAGCATAGGCTCTAAAGGCTCGATTTCTCATAACTCCTACCCAATCTAACCGTCGATGTCCGATTCCAACGCCACGTTTTCCGAAAATCTTCCCGCGAAATTCATCTATCGCTGGGAGGATACTGCGTTTCTCCTAAAATTCAGCGAGCACCCCTGGACGGCGAATGCGGATGTCATCGAATTCTGGGTCACCGAGGACGGGCAACTCTCTCCATTTGCCGAAAAGTCATTACAAGAGTTCTTGCCCGAATACTATGAGCGCTTTATGAGCGGTGAGCTGGAAAAACGTTGGCGCAGTCCAGACGCAAGGGACCACCTCATCCGTTTTGAAACCAGCCAACTTAAAGCGCGTTTCGCCATCCTGACTTCAAAATTCCCCAAAACCGGCTTTTGGGATCCCGAAAGGCTCCAGCGGATTTTCCGCATGGTATCTAATCATGCAGCACGTGCTGAATCGCTTGCTCTAACTATGCATCGGGGGCCGGTGACTGACGCATCTTCAGTGGTCGAAGACTTCCAGCGTGGTTTAGCAGAATTTCGCGCTAAGCAAAAGGATGGCTCTGTAGTCGCTACACTCAAAGAGGTCTACTTCGTCGTCACAGATGAAGGTGTTTGGAACATGCTCCAGAAAGCCCTCGAGTTTGAGGAGGAGACGCCAACGCCCACGGACCGAGCGCACTTGGCAAAGGTAGATCGCGACTACGTTTCCATCACGAGCGACTTGAACCAGTCCCGCAGCATTATCGCTGATGACACGCTCAAAACCGCCCGAGAAACCCGCGCACTGGCTTCACTCATGATCGCCCGGGCCACCCAGCCCCCGCTCGCTATCGGTCTCTTTGGCAATTGGGGCCAGGGTAAGTCGTCCTACATGCGCCAGCTCTACGCCCAAGTTCAATTACTGGCCGACAACACCAAACAGGCTCAAAAAGCCGATCCAAAGGCAACCAGCGACTTTCATCCCAATGTCGCTCAAATCGTTTTCAATGCCTGGCACTACATCGACGCCAATCTCTGGGCCAGCCTGGTTACGCACATTTTCGAAGAGTTGGCCCGGCAAGGACAAGAGCTGTTCGACGCAGATGACCTCACTCGAAAATCATTCATCGAACAGACCGACCGTGCCAGCGCGATCGGCAAAGAGATCATCAGGCTCGAAACCGCAGAAGCCAAAACACGTCAAGACCTCGAAACCTGCCACCTCCAAGAAGCCCGTATTGAAAATGGCGAGCTGGAGCTAGAAACGAAAGAAAACGAGCCAGAGCCGCACTTTGTGGACGAAGCCGTTCATGAGATTCAAGGCCTACTCGGAATCGACGCGAAACAAGCCAAGGACTTCGCTCAAACCGAGCGTGAGATCCATCGATTCTGGGCATTGGTGCGCGTCTGGAAACAGTCAGGTTTTATCAAAAAACATGGCTTCCCCCTCGGCGTTCTAGCCGTTACCGGAGTCCTGTTTGCCGCCATTGCAGTGGACCAATTTTCTGGAGCTCGTTGGCTCAGCGACCTCCAACAAGTCATCACCGGCTTGGTGAGCTGCGCAATACTCGCAGCCGGGTGTCTCACAACACTGATGCAAAAGGTTAACCGTGCCATGTCCGTCGCCGTCGGCGCAAGAGGACAGGCAGAGGCCTGGATCCACATGCGCAAGCAACAGTTGGAAAGCCAGCTCCAGGAGCAACACACTAAGCTGGAAGCCGCCCGCTACGAACAAGAGCGTGTGCATGCGGGCATCGGCCTTTATCAACACATCGACCAGGCTAACGAGCGCAGCGAATATAATGATGCACTGAGTATCATTAACCAGATCCGCAAAGACTTCGACACCCTCAGCACCTTGCTGAAAGAGGGCCGGAAAGGCGAAAGAGATGAGGTTAAGATACCCCAGATCAACCGCATCATCCTCTACATTGACGATCTCGATCGCTGCCCTCCACATCGCGTCGTCGAAGTGCTCCAAGCGGTCCATTTACTTCTCGCGTTCGATCTGTTTGTCGTGGTGGTCGGAGTCGATGCGCGCTGGCTATTGCATGCGCTACGTAAGGAATACTCCGCTTTCGGCGCCCTAAAATACGAATCTGCCGAAGACACTGAGGAGGCAGCCAACGAGCAGATCCTCCGCAGCCCCTTCGAAACGACTCCCATCAACTATCTAGAAAAAATCTTCCAGATCCCCCTGGTTTTGAGCCCTCTGGATGATACGGGATTCGGACGCCTCATTGAGCGGCTGCTTCCCGAGGAGGGCGGCACTCAACAAATCATACCCTCTGGAGGCGATCCCAAGCCTCCGCCAAAAAAGGCTCCGAAAAAATCTACCCGAAGACCCGCTCCAAAGAAGAAAGCCATACCACCTAGCTTCGATACTGCGCTCCTTCAGCGCGAACAGCTCAAAATCAGTGAGCACGAGCGCGATTTCCTGAAGACGCTCCACCCGTATATCGAAGTAGCGCGTTTAGCAGTGCGCCTCGTCAACATCTACCGACTGCTTAAAGCAACACTGCCATCAGACGAACTGACCGCATTTGAAGGATCCGCTGAGGATCCAGGTAACTATCGCCTAGCCGCTACGCTCCTTGCCATGCAGGTCGGATTTCCGGCATTCTTTCGGCGCGTCCGTGTCCTCGAGGAAGAAGGTCTTTTGTTTGGTGAGATCGAACAACTCAGCCTCAAGGAATTGATCGAGCACGTTTACGCAACCGATCAAAAAGAAGGGCGCGCCGAGTGGGCCTCACGTCGCTGCGAACTCCTCCGCTGCGTCGATGCGGCCAAAACTGAAGACTCCACCAGCTTTTCAGCGTCCGCGATTAAGACCTGGATCCCGCGCGTCGGGAGATTTGGAATCTAGCAAAAAGATAATACATTACTTCAAATTGCTTCTGTACAGATCAAGAATTTAAATCCCGTCAGGCTGACTCGTCGGCAAAGGCACCTGTCGCATGCTGATAGCAAAAGTGAAACAAGACCTGCCATTCCAGATCTTGAACCTGCAGGCAAAACTGTTCTAACGCTCCTTGCTCAGAGAGGCCACGCTCACACAACTTCACAAACATAGTCGCATCCCAGTTGCTGATCCATCGCGCCAACTGAGACTCATTGAGATCTTCCATCTGAGCTAAGATCGCACCCGCACCTTGTGCGATATAGCCGTAGACTGGATGATTACCCGCTCGCTCCACCCAATACCGAGCATTCGGATAATCCCCCTCATGACGGTGAATAATAGCATGCCATAGACAAGCCGAAGGGTCTGTTCGTTGGGCGACAATGTCGTGCGCCGCATCGATCTGGTTATAATGTAAAAGGATTCCCGTGGCACAGAGTGTTGTCCAAACATTATCTCCACTGGAAAGTGCCGCCTCGACCTGCGACCTCAAGGACCACTCAGTTCTGAATCCCCGCCCAAGTGACATGTCGGGGGCCTCCTGAATACTTTGGTCGATGCTTGCTGGATAGTCATTCATGCGTGTTTACTAACATGGTCGGACTATCTTAGTCCAGAGCACCTTTCTAGCGCCCCAGAACACCCTTAAGCGCGTCGACACCGCGTAAAAGATCAAGAACTGGATTTGCTGGGTCCGCGTTGTCCGGTGCTGTCCCGTCAGACGAACGCGCCTTATCACTATCAGACTGTTCCAAAAATTGAGTGGCCTTTCCTTTAACTAGTTTTAGAGCCCATGAGCGCACCGCGTCGAAATTTGGATTTTCCAGAGTTCCTCGGATACTAAAGGGGAGCTTACTCCATAAAGCGTAGTCACCGCGCATGCGGCCTTCGGACATACCAATGTTCTTTGCCCAGTCAGCGACCTCACCCTTCGCACCCAGCGTCAGGTCCATGCGCATGGCTGAACTCATCAAGTCTGTCCAGCTCGAGCTGTTAACCTGACCTTTCAGTTCAGCGTAAAAATCATGCCCCTTGAGCTCCGCCTGATCAATTTTGAATAGGCCATTTGCAGCACGCTGACCTTTAAAAGAAAAAGTCTCGAAACCCACCTCCTCAAGACGCCGCACGATCCGCTCAAAATTTCCCAAGTAGGATTGACCAGGTAGAAACGACAACCCTGCCACGAGCCGTGTGCCCGAACGAATGCTATTGAACATCCCCTGTGCCGGAACAGCAATTTGCCCGTCTTTAGCCAATAAGTCCCAGTTTATATTGAGTGATTCACCCAACAAAGACAAATCGCTTGCCTCGGAGGAAAATTTAAAAGTCCCACCAAAATCTGCATCGACCAGTTCGGCCCCACCGAGTTGACTCAAAACACTCCGAGCTGACAAGCCCCGCAAAGCTGCCTCGCCATCCAAAACGAATCGATCGTCAACTCGGGTCAAGGTGGCAGCCTGAGTCACATTACTATCGAGAAACTGGAATCTGCCGTCTTCGAGGCGGACCTGACTACCCGAGGCCACTACCCGAGCGCCTACATTATCCAGGCCAAACACGTTATTGATATTGAGTCGATTGACCTCCAGCACCACCTCCAGATCTCGCGGAAACCAAGGCCCATCTACAGGTACCTGTTCTGCAGCTTCGGGCTCAATTGTTTTCTGCTGCGGCAATGCTGAAACAAATCCTCCGATCGCCTTACCGAGGGATGCATAGTAAATCTTATCTGCCCGCGCCTCCATGCGCACGGGAAACGCCACATCAGCAGGTACCGAAACGTTTAAGTTTACAGCCTGACTCATCTTATCTCCGTCACTGACACGCACCCGCGCGCCTCCAGCTATACCCTGTCGCGCATTCCACAACAAGTCCATGCGATCGACATCCAAGCGCTCATCCGTCGACTTCAATCGGTTACGAGCAGTCCCTGTGATTCGCATACCCATATCATCGAGCATGGCTCCATTCACCGAGATGCGATAGCCACTGGCGAGATCTGGGCTATCCAAATCCCCCTCCACATCGACAGTCAGCCCGCCAGTCAGGAAATCGTAAACGCCCTCGAGCCGAGAAGAAACCACCACTGGACTGAGCTCCTGACCCAAAGCTGCAAGTAGCGGCTTCAAATCGCCTGAGTCGAACTTACTCTCACCCTCAAAACGAATCCTAGGCTGCTCAGTAGGTAGAAAGGCCTTGCCCTGAAACAACTCATAAGTGCGCCCCGAGAGGCTCGTATGCGTCGCCAAAGTTACCTGAACCGCTCCATCGACTGTGACAGAGGTCAGATCGAGACCATACTCTCCAGAGAGCGGTAAATCATCCACACCCTTCCCTTGAAAAGTTCCAGAGACCTCTCCCGCCGTAAATACGCCCTCTCCGTCCAGCTCGACAAAACCCTCTAGCTCACCCGCCAGTGAATCTAACATCCCCTGATTATACTCATTCTTCTCGTAGTGCCAATCCGCATTGATCTGCCCGCGACTACCAGGCTCCCAATCTCGCACGCGCAGTGATAGATCCAGACTACCTTGTTCGGTTTTAAGCAACATCTCGAGGCTACCGCTGCCCACACTCATCCACTGAGCCAAACCCAGAGAGCCCAATAACTGCGTCATATCTGGCGGCCCTGCGTCTTGGGATTCAGCCGCTTCCAAATCATTTGATTCATTCAAACTCGTCGGCAATGTTTCCAAGCGCAGCCCAGTGACGTTCAACGTTTCCACCACCAATCTGCCAGTGCTCATGGTATCCGTCCAGCGAACGTCCAGTTCTGCGTCCTCGATACCGGCAACCACCGACCCCTGTTTGAAATGCGCACCTTGGATAGAAACACCCCCCGGGCCGATAGATAAATTCTCGATCACTACGTCATCGACGTAAGTCGCGACAATCGCCCGCACCATCGGTTTCTGCACCGCAGGGATCAAGAGCACCCCCATACATAAAATCACCAAAAACAGGCCTAACCCGCCGCATATCAGCAAGACTTTCAACCAACGTTTCATACCCATTCCTCCTTGGAAAAAGACCCTAGTTCACTGACGGATCATCCGGAGCGTCGGCGAGAAAGCGCATCTCTGGTGACACTTCGCGAATGATAGTCCGCCACAAATCATCCCCCTGCACATCCTCCAAAGCGTCGCTGCTTACAGGCGTTACCACCCAGGAATCTTGCTCAAGCTCACCTTCTAATTGCCCCTGAGACCAGCCGGAGTAACCGACAAATCCACGCAATTCTATTTCAGGATCATGACTGATAAGCTCGCGCGCCTTGTCGGGATTAATACCGAAGTGGAGTTGAAACCTACCTTGTTCCAGGTGCCATTGCCAAGCGGTCAAAATCATCTGGTCTGGCGATGCGGGACCGCCTACATATAAGGGCACGTCCGCAAGATCTGTATAGGAAAATTTCCCATCAAATTGAGCCAAAGACTGACCCATAGGGCGATTGAGGATCACTCCCAGAGCTCCATCATCCGTCGAATGGGCCGATATGAGGACGACTGATTTGTTAAAATTCGGATCCTTTAGTTCTGGATGAGCCAGCAACAACGAGCCAGCCAACGCGCTTACGCTCTCGGTTTGTCCGAATTCACTATTTCGCATACGTGCCAAAGAAAACCTATACCCCCGCTTTGTTCAATATACTTCGCAAAAAGACGCGCTGGATTCAAAAAATAACCGATTCCTCACCTTGACAGTGAACAAAAGAGCATGTAACCAAACGTTCATGCTCCAGTTTCCCGCCGATATGAACCTCACCGAGCGCCAGAAAGAAATCCTGTACTTTCTGGATTCACACCTCTCGACCAAAAATTACTGGCCCAGCATCCGCGAGATCCAGGACCAGTTTAATTTTAACAGCACCAACGCCGTCTTCGGTCACCTCAAAGCACTGGAGCGCAAAGGAGCTCTGTCTCGGATTCCTGGCCAAGCTCGAACTTTTCAAATAAATCTACCGAGTGTCGGGCGCTCCCAACCCAAGCCCACGCAGATCGAAGACATCGTTGAAATCGACATCGAGCTTCAAGGTGCCATTGCCGCCGGCTTCCCAGATGGAATCGAACCGGCAACGGAAATCACTCGCCTGAAAATCGATCGCAATACCGCTGACACCTTGCGAAATCGCCGCTCATTCGCGTTGCGCGTCCGAGGAGAAAGTATGATCAACGCCGGTATTTTTGAGGGTGATATTGTAGTCATCGAGTCCAAACAACCACGCGACGGAGACATCGTAGCTGCTCTCATCGACGGCGAAACGACCCTCAAGCGCTTCATTCAGCGTGAATCTAGCACCCCTTTTCTCAAAGCTGAAAACCCAAGCTATCCAGATCTCTTCCCGGCCGCCGAAATGATTATTCAAGGTGTGGCCAAAGCCGTGGTACGAAATCTTTGACAAGCCGATCACTTTCATAGAGCGCGACCATATTTCCTAAACCTAGTTGTGGGATGGCGAGATCCATTGCTTAGCCCAAACTTTGATCCGCACCAAGGCAATCGCTCTCGCGATCACTCCACGCAACATCGGCAGACCGGTGTTTCAAATGTTCGGATTAGCCATGAATCGCGATTTTACTCTGGCAGTCTTAAACCTTGCTGCCGACAGTCGGGATGTGGCTCAGGAACTCCAAAGCTCGAAAATCATCGCGCTCAATGCGGCGATCAAAATCCGTGAGCAGCTGAGACGAGATCATCGAAAACTCGTTTTAACCAATGGCTGTTTCGATATATTACACGCTGGGCATATTTATTTCCTTAATCAGGCGAAAGCACTCGGCGATACCCTATGGCTTTGCTTGAACAGCGACGCGAGCGTACGTGCCCTCAAGGGACCGGATCGACCTATAAACCAAGAGACCTATCGTGCCTATTGTCTCAGTGCACTGAATGCCGTTGATGCTGTGATCATTTTTAACTCCCCACGCCTCGACCCAGAGATTTCTGCTATTGAACCTGACATCTACTGCAAAGCTGGAGATTACTCTCTGGATACTCTGGATCCAGGTGAACGCGGCGCTCTGGAAGCAGTAGGTACCACCATTCGCTTTCTTCCATTTCTTAGTGGATTCAGCACATCCAACATGATCGAAAAAATAGCACAGGCCGAAAACACACCCTCTACGCTGAGGAAAGAC
The DNA here is from genome assembly GCA_013215165.1 of Opitutales bacterium. Taxonomy (NCBI): domain Bacteria; kingdom Pseudomonadati; phylum Verrucomicrobiota; class Opitutia; order Opitutales; species Opitutales bacterium. Next base: position 33,703 of record JABSRG010000031.1, read on the forward strand.
AACTGATGAGTCGCATTCAGCACTTTGTTGAAAAAATATCCCAACTCCGCGTGCTTGTGGTCGGGGACATTATATTTGACCGCTATATTTTTGGTGCGGCACAGCGCATCTCTAGTGAGGCTCCCGTTCCCGTCATAGAAGTAGGCAGCGAAGCTGATGTTGCTGGTGGGGCAGCCAATGTTGCTATGAATATCGCCAGCATCGGTGGACAGGTCAGCCTGATGGGAACTGTGGGCTGCGATACAGCTTTTGACGCTTTGCGAGCAATTTTGGAACGCTCCCAGATCCATTGTGACGCGATCGAGGCCTCACCAGAACGCAGCACTGTCGAAAAAACCCGCGTATTGGCTCAGCGCCAACAAGTCTGTCGTATCGATCGAGAAGGTCCTTTCAATTCATACCAACTCAGCGATGCGTCCCTCCACGCTCTCAGCCTTGAATCCTTCGATCTAGTGATCGTTTCAGACTACAGTAAAGGCACAGTAGATGACCGCTTACTGAAGCGGCTCAAGATACTGGCAGGCGATACTCCGATCTGCATCGACCCAAAACCGCCCCGCGTTCGTGATTATTCCGACCTGACCCTGATCAAGCCCAACAAAAAGGAAGCTCTCCTGCTTGCCGGCCAAGATCCCGCAGGGCCCTTCAATGCAGAAAGTGTGATAACTGAGCTGCACAGCCGCTATCAACCCAAACACATCGTCATCACACTCGGCTCTGAAGGTATGCTTCTTTCAAGCGCCGGAAAACCGACAGAGGCCCTCCCCACCGAGGCGCGGGAAGTCTTCGATGTCTCCGGTGCGGGTGACACGGTGATCTCTCTGCTTGGACCGGCTTTGGCGCTGGGCTATTCGCTGCAAGAGGCTGCCGTATTTGCCAATATCGCCGCTGGCATAGTCGTCGGGCGCATGGGAACCTATGCCATCAAGCGTGAGGATTTGATCGATCCAAATCTAATTTGCGAAACTGGTGACAGCTGATTATTAAGCCCCACTGATGCTTTCATCTCTCTTCGGGTATGGCTGGCGTGGTGAACCACCCAAAGTGGGGCCAAACGGCCCACGTCGCCTCTTAATTGTAAGGGCCGATCGTTTGGGGGATTTGGTCATCTCCACGTCGTGTATCCAGCCGCTACTCGAGGCATGGCCTGAAACAGAAGTCGCATTTGCAGTCGCCGAACCCTTTGCAGACATCATTCGCAGGCGTGAACGCCTGAAAGTTTGGGCGATCGGTAATCAACCCGCGGCGGTTTGGGAGGAACGCATCCGCGCATTCGAGCCATCAGCAGTGGTATTCCTTAATCCCCACCCAAAGCTCGAATCAATTGCTGAGACAGCGAGGATACCCATCCGCATCGGTACGTCGCGAGAACGCGGTGCGCGCCTTACCTATTGGCGCCCCTACAATTGGAAAAAACAGGGCACACAACATGAAGCAGCCTATAATTTCGGCCTCCTCTCCGCGCTCGGCTTGCAAGCACCCGGCAGGTGGCTTCCCGACGACTTCAGTCATTGCACCTACACAGGCGATCTTCCCGACGCCTTTCAGCTCATCCACCTCAGTTCATTTGGCAACAAGCCGACCGTATCGCCTGCCTACTGGGCTGACCTCGCAGAAGCTTTGAGAGCACGCTATGGATGGTTGCCCGTCATCGTCGGATCGGACAAACACGATCCAGCAATCGGTCAATTTCTCCAGCACTTGCCCAAGGAATTGCACAAAATCGTCCCAGTCCTCGCCGGTAAAACGACTCCGGCGGAGCTCGCTGGGCTCTGTCGACGCGCCTGTTGTATGCTATCGCGCGATAGTGGCCCTGCGCACCTCGCCGCGGCGACAGGATGCCCCACCCTCACCATCTTTCTCAGCCAACGTCCTCTGATGTCTCCTCAAAGATGGCATCCGCTCGGCACATATTCGTCAGTCTATATCGAACCGATCACGCCTCTGCCCTTCGAGAGTGCACACAACGAAGCCCGCCGCATCAACAAGCGACTGTGTATCGACTCAGCAGTCCAGATCGTCGGCGACATGATCAACAGCTGACACGCGACCTAGACCCATTCTAGAATCCTAGAAACAGACCCGCATTTCAGGTTGCCCAACGGTTGAAATCCATCATGCTCTCTACTTTTCTCTAATCCACAAAGCGAGTAAACCATGGGTAAAAGCCTCTTCCAAAAAGTCTGGGACGCGCACTCCGTCAAGACCTTGTCTAACGGACAAACGCAATTGCTAATTGGTACTCACCTGATCCACGAGGTGACCAGTCCACAAGCTTTTGGGATGCTCCGCGACCTTGGTATTTCTGTGAAAATGCCACACCGCACCTTCGCCACGGTCGACCACATCGTTCCCACTGACGAACCCGGTGAACCCTACTCCGACCCATTGGCCGACGCCATGATCAAAGAGTTACGCAAGAATTGCGAAGAGAACAGCGTGACCTTCTTCGACACAGATACGGGCAAACAAGGCATCGTTCACATTGTTGGCCCTGAGCAGGGCATCACGCAACCCGGCACCACCATTGCTTGCGGAGACTCGCATACATCGACACATGGTGCCTTCGGAGCCATCGCTTTCGGTATCGGTACCAGCCAAGTGCGCGATGTATTTGCCACGCAGACTATCGCTCTCAGTCCGCTCAAAGTGCGCCGTATTGAAGTAAACGGAGAATTAGCCCCAGGTGTCTATGCCAAGGACGTTATCCTCCACATCATCCGTAAGTTGGGAGTAAACGGCGGCACTGGCTTTGCCTACGAATATGCCGGAGAGGTCTTTGATCGCTTCACCATGGAAGAGCGTATGACCGTATGCAACATGTCCATCGAGGGCGGCGCACGCGTCGGTTATGTCAATCCCGACCAAACCACTTTCGACTACCTCGAAGGACGCGCCCACTCTCCAAAGGGAGCTCAATGGGAGGCTGCTGTTGAAGGCTGGAAGGCCATCGCCTCCGACGCTGACGCAACTTACGACGACGTCGTTGTAATCGACGCGACAGACATCGCACCCACCGTCACTTGGGGCATCAATCCAAGCCAGGGTATTGCCATTAACGAAAATATCCCCGCAACGGAAGATGGTCATACCCAGAGTGAGCGCGCCTCGATCGCCGAAGCTTTGGAGCATATGAAATTTGAAGGGGGCAGTGCCATCGCCGGTAAAAAGGTCGACGTAGCCTTCATCGGTTCCTGCACCAACGGCCGCCTCTCCGATTTGGAAGAAGTCGCCAAATTTATTGAAGGGCACCAAGTCGCCAGCCACGTCAAAGCCATCGTCGTTCCCGGCTCTCAAGTCGTAGCAGCAATCGCTCAGCAAAAAGGCCTCGATAAGATCTTTAAAGCCGCCGGCTTCGAATGGCGCGGCGCTGGCTGCTCCATGTGCCTAGCGATGAACCCAGACAAACTAGTGGGTGACCAACTCTGCGCCAGCTCCTCAAATCGTAATTTCAAGGGTCGCCAAGGCAGCCCAACGGGACGCACGCTGCTCATGAGCCCACTTATGGTCGCCGCTGCAGCCATCAAAGGCGAGGTCGCCGATGCGCGCGAGCTATTCGGCATCCTGGAAGAAGCAGTCGCTTAACACATAGTCATCTCAATACCCATCTCACATGGCACTGGAAAAAATTACCCAAGTCTCTGGTCGGGGCGTTTATGTCCCTGGAGACGATATCGATACCGATCGCATCATTCCCGCGCGCTTTATGAAGTGCGTCACTTTCGATGGTCTCGGTGAATTCTTCTTCTACGACGTCCGCAAAGACGAAGCTGGCAACGACAAGGAACACAACCTCAACGACCCCCGTTTCGCCGACGCGTCGATCCTCATCTCCGGAAACAATTTTGGCTGCGGGAGCTCACGTGAGCACGCACCTCAAGCGATCTTCCGCGCGGGATTTAAAGCGGTGATAGCCCAAGGATTCGCCGAAATCTTCTTTGGCAACTCAACGAATCTGGGCATACCCTGTGTCGCTGCGAGCGCCGAAGATATCGAAAAGATCGTCGCTGCAGTTGAAGCTGATCCATCAACAGAGATCAGCATCGACCTGGATGCACTGCAGATCAAATTCGGCAACCAGAGCGTGCCCTGCACCATTCGTGAAGGTAATCGCCACAGCCTCGTCAACGGCAAGTGGGACCCTATCGCAGAGCTGCTCGAAGGCAATTCCGACATCGACGCCACTGCGGCAAACTTGCCCTACGTGCAGGTATAGCTTCAGTCCGCTCTAAGAGACAGGCATTTCTGGAGGGGGTATCACCCCAGACGGTTTCCGCCGTGCCATCACAGGGCCGACGACCAGTGCCTCGACGACGAATCCCATGATGAGCAACAACGAACCGGTCCAAGGTGTGAAAACACCAAGAGCGCTGAGACTAAGCCCGATAACGACGATGCCCACATTGCGAAGAATCGATGCCGTACCCATGACGAGCGTGCGCCGTTCAACCATGGCCAACCCATGGTAGTGGTTGCGAATGCCCACAACCAGAGGCACCAGAACAAACACAGCAAAACTCTGGACAGCCCACTCGAGAACCTGCCCATCAGCACCTTGAAGATGCTCAAAAAAGAAGCGCGCACCGGGAGTTACAATCAGTATGGCCATCAACAACGTCACCCAACCAATCAACTTCCATGCGAAACGACGGGTCGCTGCAGGGAATTCTGCGGCATAAGTTAAGTAGACATTCCGCAAATGATTGATGGTGATCTGAAAAATCATCGACAGCCCAAACGACAGGGCCAACGCGGCAAGCACTGTTTCTGTCCAGAGTTCATCGCCACGCCGAGCCCCTTCCCACGTTACCAGTTGAAAGACAATCGGACGCGAAAGCGTAAACATGATCGTGGTGAGAGCCAGGGACCAATAATAGCGCGCGATGTTGGCATAACTCAACCGTGGGTCCTCTGCTTTGACAGGCCCAACTTTGGAGCGCTTTTTCAACAGCCAGAAAGCCAGCAACGCAGCACAGATTTCTGGAACGAGGCACGACCAACCAATCACCCAGCGGGCGTCACTTTCTAGGAATACGCCGGCCGCCAAAATTAGGACCATCGGCACCAGGCTTGCCACCCGCAACACAGTCACCCAATGCGTACGCTCACATTGCATCAGTAGGCCCGAGACGAAATTGACATAACCATACGAAAGGACCGAGGGCGTATACCATTTAAGATAAAAGATAATATCCTCGGTCAGCTCCGGTTCACCCGGATACAGCCAAGCCACACAGCTTTTTCCCCAACTCGACCAAGCGAAGAAAAAAAGCACTCCGGTGAGCGCAGAAGCAACCCAGAAGGCAAAACGCCCCACGATCTTTAAATCGCGCTGGTTACGGATCAGAGCATTGGTCAGTTGCGGAAAAAAAGCTACCGCCGACATGCAGGGAAAGAAGATCGATGAAGCCAGTGTAAACCGGGCCAATTGGCTGACCCCGTCCGGAAACTCCAGCAGTGCATAGTTCTGAAATAATCGCCCCGAAAGCATCAAGACACCGACCGCTGCCAAGGGCAGAAAAAATCGCCAGTAGGCGGGCGGAAAAGGTCTAGATTCGTCTGAGGACATTGGGCTAATATGCGATTATTCAGCCCAAGCCATACCGAGATCGCGGCCAAGCTCAGAAAATTGTAATCCATTCATGATCGTGACACTCGATCTACGGGCACTCGTCGGACTATAAGTAGACCCAGATTACGCGACAGCAGCGTGCAAGATGTCCACGCAGCCTAAAGAAGCCTGAAAGCGCATCAGGGGTGTGTCGAAAATTTTCGCGAGATCTAGCAACCCGGCAGATCGATCCTCAATTGCGGCGACCTATTGCGTAATCCGGGTTATATCGAAATCAGGACTTCACAAATCCCGCGTTGTTTTCAGCCCCTTCCTGCGCAAAAATTATTTCCTGGGAATGCTGAGCCCCAGCTCGGCATTGATCGCTCCAAAATGACCCGCGACAAATTTCACCCCTAAGAGACCCAGAGCCCAGCATACGAATCCAAAAAATTTAGCGTTTATTCGCGTCCATTAGCGGATCGAAAATCAAACCGATCAAACCGATCCAAGTCACAGACCGACAACGATAGCGATTTTAATAAATAATTCCGCGTCCATTCGCGGACTAAAAGATCACAAAAGCCGCGTTACTAATTTTTTACAAAACCGCTTGACCTGCGTTATCGAGAACGCTTTCTCGCGAAGCAGTCCACCAAACTTTGTTCCATAATTCCATTCCACCAACTTTTACGAAATATGTTTTCCCCAGAACGAGCTAAACCAACAGGACCGCTTCACGCCGGCACCCTATGTCGCGGATACCTCAACGAAACTATCCCCTCCCGTTCAAAAAACCGGTCCAGTTCATCCTGAGCTGGTCCCGCAATGTTGGACAGGTTGCTAAGAAGAAATAAGATACAAGCAACCGATGAAAAAACGACGTAAA
>JABSRG010000032.1 GCA_013215165.1 Opitutales bacterium
AATCTCAGCCCGGGCCCACCGCGCCACCTACATCGAAAGTCAAGAATGGCTCAAAGAGGCCGCATGACTCCCCGCACCTCTGGTCACACCCTTCCTGGAGCATCGCATTGAGCGATAGGTGTCGTCGCTGCGCTCCTCGGAACTAACCAACTACTTCAAGTCGTCGTCTTCGTCGGAGTCTTGGGATTTTTCCGCCCCGTCTGAGTCATCGTCATCCTCCTCGTCGTCGTCCCAGCGCATGGTTTCGTCGCGCTCGATTTCGGAGTCTGGAGTTTCCTCGATATCTTCAAAAGCGTCGTCGATGTCTGCGGTTTCGTCGGTCTCCTCACCACCGGCGCCTCCAGTATCTTCGTCGGTATCTTTATCCAGTTCAAAGCCTTCTGGGACAAATTCGAGGATTGCGGTAACCTCTGTGAAAAAGTGAGTGGCACGGCCCTCCATGTAGTCCTGGTTTTGGCTCTCACGGACGTCCTCTTCGAGTTCTTCGATCGTGAAGGGTTGTTGGAAATCGATCAGGTCATTGAGCAATTTCACACGTAGTCGAGTGACGTGAGTAATGAAGTCTGCGTAGGCTCCTTTCTCATCATCTAAAATATCTGGAAGCGCGAACTGAGGCTCGTCAGAATCGAGTATCGAATCGTAGTTCCGGCGCAGCTCGAGCTTTCCTTCTTTAAGGTCCTTAGTGATGGTAAAGGTAAAGAAAGCATTTTCGAATATCTCGGGCTTGAATCCGTAATCGGCCAGGGGCTCCATCAACTCGATGATGTGCTGTAGCTGACGCGGATCGATTATGCTCAAGCCATCGACATCCCAATGCACATCGTCGCTGATCTCGTAGATCCACCAGTTCATGTCCTCGCCAAAGCGGACACGGCACCATTCAAGTTTCGGCGTAGAATTACTCATAAGGGGTATTCTCTATGGGTTCGTTTTAAATTCTGTCAACGCATGTTGCGGGATCTTCCATTCAGCGGTGTGGATTAACACGGCCAAGCTCATGCAAAATGAACTGGTTTCTTTGTTCGGGCGCGGGCAGCAATCAGTCTTTGAGGAAAATGTTCTAGTCGTTTGGGGTTCCATCGCCGCTGAGATAACGATCAATCCATTCTTCATGCCAGGTTCCAAAGTCGCCTGCTTGTATGTGCTCACGAGTCTGTTCCATTAGGTCGATGTAGAAATGTAGGTTATGCAGCGAAAGGAGCATGCCTCCCAAAGGTTCACCGGTAACAGTGAGGTGTCGTAGATAGGCACGTGAAAAACGCTGACAGGTAGGGTTATCAAACCCCTCAACGAGGGAGCTACCATCGCACTTCCAACGTTCGTTGCGCATATTGACTTTCCCCCAAGGGGTATACGCAGTTCCATGGCGTGCCGCGCGCGTCGGCATGACGCAGTCGAACATATCCACACCGCGCGCTACCATTTTCAGCAGCTGATCTGGGGTACCAATACCCATGGCATAACGCGGTTTTTCCCGCGGTATGAATGGAGCAGTCATTTCAATCTGAGCTAACATCTCCGGCTCAGGTTCGCCGACGCTCACTCCACCAATCGCATAGCCAGGAAAATCCATCACGGCAAGCCGTTCAGCGCACTGCCTACGGAGGTCTTCATAGGTAGATCCCTGGACAATACCAAACACAAAATTCCCACGTTCGAACACCCCAATTTCCTCTGCATAGCCCCTGGATATCTCAGCCCAACGCAGGGTGCGGTTGACGGCTTCGGCACAGGCAGGTTTGTCGCAAGGAAAGGGCGGACACTCGTCCAGCACCATGTGGATATCACTCCCTAGATTGCTCTGGATATCTAAAGACTCCTTAGGCCCCAAAAAGATCTTTCGTCCGTCGAGGTGCGATTTGAACTCCACACCGTCTTCGCGGAGTTTACGGAGTTTCGCGAGAGAGAATACCTGAAAGCCCCCGCTATCGGTTAGGATCGGTCCCTGCCACCCCATAAATTGGTGTAGCCCCCCCATATCTCTCACCAGTTCGGAGGTGGGACGTAGGTTCAAATGATAGGTATTCCCCAATATAATTTGCGCGCCGATTGCCTCGAGTGTCCAAGGAAAGACTGCTTTCACCGTAGCCTGGGTACCGACTGGCATAAAAATCGGCGTCTCAATTTCTCCATGCTTGGTGACCACACGACCGCGTCTAGCTTGGGTAGAGCTATCTTCGTCAAGCAAGTGGAAAAATCTTTCGGACATCGCCCTAGACTCGATGCTTATTGCTCTCCGTCAATGGTTTTGAGGCTCATGACCTGCGGGGTCATTGATGTATTTGAGTTAAACTGGCACTCCAACCGTCTGGGATGCGTCCAGCGACGACATCGAGATAAGGTCGCGCCTCGAAAGTCTCGGAAGCGAATGCGCGGATATCCTCGGGAGTGAATTCTTTGACCCGCTCAGGAAAACGGAACCAATCATCATAAGATAAACCATAGAGCTGACGTAGTGTCGCCTGCAAAGAGCGACTTTCCACACGCTGCATGCCCATCTCATGATGTGATCTGATTTGGGTAAGCAGGCGCTCAAAGACTCGATCATCCAGGCACTTGGTGGTGAGACTCTCAACCTCAGCATCGAATTCACCGAATACTTCAGCCACTTGAGCTTCGCTCGTTCCTGCATAAAAGGTCATCACCCCAAAATTAGGCGCCGGCAAGCGATTGGCCCCAACAAAATAGGCCATTCCCTTTTCCTCTCTAACTCGCTGAAATAGCGGACTCGACATGCCGCTCAAATAGGTGTTCAGCAAAATCCCAGCATCATTATCGGAAGCATCAAAGCCCACATCACGATACATACGCAGAACGACAGACTGATTCCGATCTATCGGAAGCCCTGCCCTGCCGGTCGTCGCAATACCACTCCATCCAGGAATATCGCCGAGGCTTTTGCCCATAGCTACAGGAGCAAACATTTGCTCTACCTGCTCATGCTGCTTGTCAGGATCTATATCTCCGGCGATGGCTACACACAAGTTTCCAGAGACAAGCAAACGCGCTGCATGCTCTTTAAGCTCTCTTAGTTCCATCGATTCGAGGTCTGCGATATCTCCGAGAGAAGATCGAGCATAAGGATGATCTCCGAATACCTGTTCTCTAGCGAAGCGACGTCCCCGTCTAACGACGTCATCCAAGTGCTCACGAATCGAAGCAATCTGCGCCATTCGTTCTCGCTCAAAAGTCAATTCTGAGAAACTGGGTGCTGAAATCGCCTGTGCCACGAGATCCAGGGCCCGTTCGAAGTGACTGCTCAACATCTCAATATTGAGGCCAAATGTGTTATTTCCTGCGCTTGAGCTCAAAGAGCCGCCCACTTCGTCTACACGCTCGGCTACTTGAAGTGCACTGCGTCCCCCTGCATCCTTCGTGAGCATCTCTCCCATTAATTGAGTGACACCGGAGGAGCCAACCGGGTCCCAAGCCGGACCACCTCGGCCCAAGACGCGCATCGACACCACAGGGAGGCGCGCATCTGGCATATAGATCACCCTCAGCCCATTTTTAAGCGTGCGCTCAATGATCGCAGGTTCAGAATTTGAAGAACCCATCGTTGTCGCATGTGTCTTTTGAGTCGTGAGTTTTGATATCTCCGGCTCTAATGCCACTAGCGTCTCACCCGAATCGACAAGATAACGCGCTCCCACCTTACTCACATGCGCTATGTCCACCGCCAACAGATTGGCGATAGACTGCTTAAAATATCCCAAGTCCCCTGCCACGACCTCCGCTGCCCCCAAGCGAGAAGCCATGCTAGATGTCGTTTTGAGGCCTTGGATGATACGCCCCAACAACTGATTGCGCGCTCGATCAAGCAAACGATCGTTCAACCCATTCTCCAAAAAGTCCCCGACAACTGCTTTCACCGTCTCGGCGATGGCATCAAATTTTCCCGGATTCGACTCCCAAGACAGCCAGAATAGACCTGAGCTTCCTGGATTCCAGCATGTCGCGTCAATGTCGTGCACCATTTCGCGCCGCTCACGCAACTCTTGAAAAAGCACGCTGCTTTCCCCAGCGCCAAGAAGAGCTGCGAGTAGATCCAAGGCCGCTGCGTCGGGATGACTCAACGAGGGGGTTCGAAACGCCATTCCTCCATGGGCAATCTCCACAGGAGCATATGCGGTATGCGATCGCTTAGAAAATTGAGCCTGCTCATCTGGAATGAAGACATCCGCGGTGGCCGACCGGCTAACCGCTCCAGCAACGGCCTCCACCTCATTCCAAAACCGATCTCCATCAATCGCGCCGCTCACGACCAGCGTGGTATTGCTCGGCACATAGCGCCTCTCGTAATAATCGCGCAAAGTAGCTGCATCGACTTTTTCGAACAATTCGCGATGACCTATAACCGGATATCGATAGGGGTGCGTCTGAAAGGCGGTGGAAAATACTGCCTGAGAGAACACCGAATATGGATCGTCCAAGCCCATATCGATCTCGCGTAATATGACATCGCGTTCGCGCGCGATCTCCTCTGAGGGCAACGTCGAGCGGAAGACAATATCGACCAGCAGAGCCAACTGCTGCTCGAAAGTCTCGGCCAAGGTATCGATGTAATACACAGTCCGATCAAAGGTAGTATAAGCGTTGATACTCCCCCCATAGGCATCGGCCTCGCGGGAGATGTCTAGAGGGCTACGGGTAGGCGTCCCTTTAAAAAGCATGTGTTCAAGGTAGTGCGAAAGCCCTGATCCCAAGAAAGCCTCCTCATGGATGCTTCCCGTTTTTACCCAGAATTGTATCGATGCCACAGGGGCGGCATGATCGGGATTAAATACCACAGTGAGTCCATTGGGAAGTACTCTGCGTTCAATAGTTTGCCGTTCTAGCGTGGCGAGAATCCGATCATTTGAGTTTGCCATACTCGTCGACCAATATATGAATTTACCTTTCTGACAACTGCTCAGTCTGGGTCCTGTTTATCTCGTTTTGAGATTTACTTCCCCCGATTCCAGTAAACGTTGTGTAAATCTCATCAAAAGTTCCCAAATTTGTGTCGCATCCATTTCGCTGAATTGGGGGTCATATCGTAAACTCGTTAGTTCCAAATGGTTATCCATACCAATCACCCATATATCACCTCCCCCATCCTTTTGCCTGACACGATCAACCTCGATCAGCACGAATGAGCGGTTCTTCGATTCTTATTACCGGATTCGATACAGCACACCTGCATTCCCTAGCCACATTACTAACGGCTGCGAACTATCAGGTGGGTCTGTCATCAGGCACCCAAAATGCCGTAACGGACGCGCTCGTGTCTACCCCAGATATCATTGTCTGCGAGCGACCAGAATCTGATTTGGTCCACCATTTCAAAAGCGATAAGTGTACGCGTCACATACCTCTAGTTCTGCTAACGGATGAAGAGCCCCTGCGGGCCCATTCCTCGGCTCTGGCTGATATCACGCTGCAATTTGACGCGCAGCCCGAGGAGATATTGGATGCGATCCAGAAACTGGATACACGCCGGCGGCACCTAATCGAACACACAGAGAAAAAACTCGTCGAGCGCTGGTCTCACCTACCTCATGAGATTAATACCCCGCTCAATGGGATTCTTGGCGCGGCTCAGGTTTACTTACAGCTTCTAGGTGATGGAGACACACTTGACCGCGAAACACTGCGAGATGGGTTCGGCATGATCCTCAGATCCGGCAGGCGTTTATCGCGAACAGCAGAAAAATACTTACGATACGGAGAAATTGTCAGCGGCACGGATCGCAATTCTGAAAATCTACGTCTATCTTTAATCCCGATCCAAACTCTAATGGCGGAGGTGATCGAGGTATCATGCGATTCTCCTGATACCCAAAATCGTATCAATCTCACCCTCGAAAAACGCGATGTACGCGCGGTGGATTTTTGGCTGATCCACGCCGTAGCCAATATTCTTGAAAATGCGCTGGCTTATTCGCCTAAACAGTCTCCAGTAACTATTCTAGGCAATTGTGTCGGAAAAAGCTACGAACTCATCATCGAAGATCAGGGCCCCGGAATCGCAGAACCGGATTTGAAGAAAATTGCTCCATTTACTCAGTTTAATCGCGATGTCACGGAGCAGCAGGGTCTCGGCTTGGGAATCTTTAATGCGCGAGAGTGCCTGCGGCGTTGTAATTGCCAACTCAACCTAGAGAGTCCGCACTACGGTGGTCTACGAGCAGCCATCATCATGCCCCTTGCCTGATATGGGTATTCCTCTTGCGTGTGGGATATGGAAATCGGCCTCCCGTGTTGCTTTGAGGATCGGTAAGAACCCTGAAACCAAGCCTAAAGATACTGCCCGCTATATCTCTGAAACAGGAGGATCTATGATAAGTCTTATCGACCAATCGAGTGGCCAGAAATGACTCATTGGCAGTTTACTACGTCAAACAATGCTCACTCGCATACACTGGCATAACTCGATGGGTCTAGCAGTTCGTCAGCAGCACTCGCATCATCCAGCTTCACTTTGACCAGCCATCCAGCTTCATAGGGACTGTCATTAATGGCCTCAGGTGTCTCATCCAGGGCATCATTGCGCTCAACTACCTCACCAGCGAGCGGGCAGTAGATATCCGAAGCTGCCTTGACCGACTCCACGGCGCCTAGCGTGTCTCCAGCGTCAAACTGAACACCCACATCAGGCATCTCTACATAAGTGATATCGCCGAGACTTTCCTGAGCAAAATCTGTAATCCCGAGGGTCATAATCCCAGTTTGAGAGTCGATGGCGACCCATTCGTGATCTTTGGTGTATTTCAGATTTTCAGGAATATCAGCCATATTCACGCTAGTAGGTCGAGTGAGCCTGGACCGTCAAGCGTTTTGGCCTTTCCGTAAAAGGGTTTGAAAATACCCCTGAACTACCGCTCTCTAATAAATTTAACCCAGACCAATTTTCCGCCCAACACGTGAGCGACCGATCCAGCCACCTTCCCGAAGTCACCGAAATGCTGGGGGCCTACTATGCCGATTATGCCTCCTATGTCATCCTCGACCGCGCTGTGCCCTACATTGAAGACGGCCTCAAGCCAGTCCAGCGCCGCATCCTTCACGCCATGTGGGAAAAAGATGACGGACGCTATAACAAGGTAGCCAATATCATTGGCCATACGATGTCCTACCACCCGCATGGAGATGCTTCTATCGGGGATGCACTCGTGCAACTGGGACAAAAAAATCTCCTCATCGACACCCAGGGGAATTGGGGTAATGTGCTCACAGGTGATTCAGCAGCGGCCCCGCGATACATCGAAGCCCGCTTAACGAAGTTTGCAAAAGAAGTCGTCTTCAACAAAAAGACGACCCACTGGGACAAGTCTTACGACGGACGCAATGATGAGCCTATCCACCTTCCAGTAAAATTTCCACTCGTGCTCGCTCAGGGAATCGAAGGCATCGCCGTCGGCATGGCTTGTAAGATTCTTCCGCATAACTTTGTGGAACTGTGCGACGCTTCAATCGCCGCTCTGCGTGACGAGGAATTCATCCTGCTCCCCGATTTTCAGACCGGCGGATCGGCGGATTGCAGCGATTATCGAGACGGCCTTCAGGGTGGACGCATCCGCGTACGAGCTCATATCGAAAAAGGTGAACGCAAAGCGATCTTGATGATCACTCAGCTCGCATACGGCACCAACACACAGACCCTCATCAGCTCTATCGTTAACGCCTCCGACAAGGGTAAGATCAAAATTGCCAAAGTCGAGGATCTGACATCAGACCAAGTTCGTATTAAGGTAACGCTTCCACCGGGAACCGATCCAGACACTGCAGTCGATGCACTCTATGCGTTTACTGATTGCGAGGTCTCGATTGCACCAAATACAGCCGTAATCCGCGAAGGAAAACCTCAGTTCCTAGGCGTATCGGAAATTCTACGCCTCTCCGCCCATCACACACGCTTTCTGCTCAAGTGGGAACTCGAAATCAAGCAGCACGAGCTAGAGGAAGATTGGCATTTTAAGTCACTGGAGCGCCTCTATATCGAACACGAGCTTTACGATTTACTGAAGAAAGTGAGCACCAACGAAGAAGCTCACACCGTGCTACGTAAAGCACTCGATCCCCTACTCCCGCTCGTGGATCTAAAACGTGAGGTTTCCCATGATGATATCGAGCGCCTTCTTGATGTGCAGACCCGGCGCATCATCCGCCACAATGTCGAAGCAGCGGATAAAAAACTCCGCGATATCGAGGCTGCTCTAGCCCAGGTCCGCGCGTACCTCAAAGCATTGACTGACTACACTATCGCTTGGTTTGAAGACCTGAAACGAAAATACGGCAAGGAGCGCGAGCGTAAGACACAATTGACTAACTTCGATCGGATCGTTGCGGCTCAAGTAGCCGTCGCCAACGAGACTTTGATGCTCGATTCCCGTGAAGGCTTTGCGGGTTATGGGCTCAAACGGGGCGGTGAATACGAAACCATCGGCAAATGCTCCACTATGGATGACATGGTCGCCTTCCTCAAAGACGGTACGATGACTGTCTATCGAGTCGGTGAAAAAGTTTTCGTCGGTAAGAACCCGCTGCACCTGCAACTCCTTCCTGCCGACGATCCTACCGTGTATTGCTTGATTTATTCGGACAAGGCCTCGGGTAAGACTTTTGCCAAGCGCTTCCAGATAGGCGGCATTACCCGCGAGCGTGTCTACGAAATCGTAAAGGAACCCAAGGGCACAAAGATCCTTTTCTTCAGTGCCCTGCCCAACCCCGAAACCGAAGCCCCTACCGTATGGGTGCGCCTACGCCCACAACCACGCCTGCGCAAAGACTTGATTGAGTTTAACTTCAACGAGCTCGACATCAAAGGCCGCGGCTCCCAGGGCAATATGGTAAGCAATAAACCCGTGAAAACAGTCACCAAAAATCGCCCACCCGACGCTCCCAGACCCACACAAGGGGATCTGTTTTAGCCCTGCGTTAACGATTGCAGATGTCAGGCTCTCGGACTTAAATATCAGAATCATGCCTGAGATCTCCAGATTTCTCGGAATTATCATTAGGATGTATTACCGCGATCATGCTCCTCCTCATTTCCATGCCGAATATGGCGATTTCGAAATAACGGTGGAACTCCAAACGGGCATCGTTAAAGGGAGTTTTCCCCGACGTGCACTCAAAGCTGTGTTGGAATGGTATGAAATAAATCGCGACGCGCTCATAAAAAACTGGGAACTCGCCAATGAACGAAAGGCCCTTAACCCAATCGCACCTCTAGAATAATGACTTTCCTCCACATTGTAGACGCTCGCTATCTGAATGGATACTCAGTCTGGCTGAGATTTAATGACGGGACAGAGACAGAGGTAGATCTCGAACAAGAACTCGATGGACCTATTTTTGAACCTTTGAAAAACCCGGATTATTTCCGAGGATTCACTTTGGAGGGGCACACACTGTGTTGGCCAAATGGCGCGGATTTTTCCCCAGATTTTCTCAGAAACCTAAACATCCAGGAACAATCTGCCTAAAGCTTTAATCCTCGGCAACATGGTGAGCAATAAACCCGTCAAAACGGTCACCAAAAATCGCCTACCCGACGCTCCAAGACCCACACAGGCGGATCTGTTTTAGCCCTGCGTTAACGATTGCAGATGTCAGTTTGGGAACTACCTTAATGTTGAGATGGACCTAACCGACGCAATCGCAGTTTTGCTGGAACACTATCCAGAATTGCAGGCGATTTGGTGCTTTGGGAGTCGAGCTACAGGTATGGCTAGACCCGATAGCGACCTGGATCTAGCTTTACTTTTGGAACCTAATCAAGCCAGAGATGTAAGATCGCTAGGATGCACACCGTGCGTACCAGCTCTCAGTCTCAAACTTGGGCTAGAAATCGATCTGCTAAATCTAAGACAGTTGAGCACTGTGGTTCAGCTCGAGGTGATACGCTCTGGCCAAGTGATCCATGTCGCCGACCAGGAAGCTTTACTTGCATTCGAAATGCAGGTGTTGAGTGCCTACCAAAAACTCAATGAAGAGCGGTCTGGCATTTTAAAAAGTTTTCATGAAACGAAGCGCGCCTACCCAGTATGACCGATACGCTCTTACAAAAGATTCAAAGCTGCCAACGTTGCATCCATCGTGTTCGTGAGATTTACTCCAAAAGCGAGATCGGTTTCGAAGACAACTTTGATGCTCAAGATGCAGCCATATTAAATCTAATCCGCATGTGTGAGCTCACTATCGATATCGCGAATTTAATCGTTCGCCGCGATAAACTGGGTATTCCCACGTCCAGTGCCGAGAGCTTCGAGCTATTGAGACAAAGCAAACGGATTGACCGGAAGTTGACATCAGCGATGACGGCTATGGTCGGATTTCGAAATATCGCAGTTCACCAATACAGAGAACTCGAACTCTCGATTGTGCTCTCGGTTATAAAAACTGGGATGGATGATGTCATCGTATTCATCGATCACTTGTTGGAAACAGAGGGTGATTGAGGAAAGGTGGGGTAATACATCAGACGTCGACAAATCGACTCTGAGCCTCACTAGTGTCTATCATGAGCAAACACGCTGTATTTATCGATGGAAGTGAAGGGACGACTGGGCTGGAGATCCAGCAGCGTCTCGAATCTCGTGAGGATATTGAGCTGATCAAGATCGATTCTGAGCTGCGTAAGGACCTTAGCGAACGTGCTCGCCTCATTCAGGAAGCTGACGCAGCAATCCTCTGCCTCCCCGATGTTGCTGCGCGCGAAGTGGTCGCAGCCGTCGGTGCCAGCTCGACAAAGATTATTGATGCGAGCACCGCTCACCGCGTGGATTCAGAATGGGTCTATGGCCTTCCAGAGCTCTGTGCTGAACAACGGGAACGACTCGCAGAGACGACGCGTATAGCCAATCCAGGGTGCCATTCCACGTCGTATCCATTGCTTTTGCGACCTCTGGTCGATGCGGGTATTCTTCCGGTCGATGCTCAGATAACAGCAACGTCTCTGACCGGTTACAGCGGCGGAGGTAAAAACATGATCGCCCGTTTCGAGTCAGAAACCGGAGACCATCTGGCAGCTTGCCCGTATGCACTTGGGATGCAGCACAAGCACCTACCTGAAATGCAGGCTTTTAGCGGTCTAGAATCGGCACCGGCTTTTCTTCCCACCGTCGGACGCTTCTTCCGTGGAATGATCCTGTCGATCCCATTGCACGCAAGCCAACTCAAGGGATACCTGGGTGATCCGAAGCAGATTGTTGAGATACTCAGCAAGAGGTATGCGGATGAGCCCTGCATCCAGGTGTTCCCGGCAAACGATATGTCTACTGCGCCCCAAGGCCTACTCGATCCGACGACGTGTAACCACACCAACCGCGTCGACTTATTGGTACACGCCACTGGCCCCGACTACGTCCTACTTCAAGGCCGCCTCGACAACTTGGTGAAAGGCGCCTCAGGCGCCGCCGTGCAAAATCTCAATATCGCGCTGGGTGCACCGGAGCTGAGCGGGCTCACGACTCAATTGTAGCCAACACGGCTTCATCCAGCGCTTGGGTCAAAGCTTCTTGCAACCTGAAAGCACGGACTAGCTTGGCTACACATTGAGCCATTCCATAGCTCAGACAAAAGTCACGTGTTCCAGAAGAGGCATCGGCAGTCTCAGCGATCCCCAGAGTAATCTCGTTTACTGACCCCGCAATGCGAAAACGGTCCATTGTCTCGAACCCCGAAAGCTCTGGCAGGGTCAAAAGAAACCTAGCCAGAAACCCACAAGCCACAGGAAAGCGGTGGCATCCAGAGTCCTTGAGAGGTCCAGCGAATCCGGGCTGTTTCTAAGCCGTATACATCGAAACGCTCATGATCAGCGATCTGGATGTAGTGCTGGCGCACCAAATCGTGCACAGGAATCAGCACAATATGGTGGTGAGGATTCACGGCGAATAACACCTTTTCACCCCCGAGTGCATCGTTAGCATTGTAAAGCATGGCTAAACTAGAAACGCCTTCCGGCGTATAGGGCCTAAAATAGGTATCATGCTGAGTCTGGTCCAGACGGAGCAAACGACCCTGCTCTGAACAACGCCAAGCGATCCAACTGCGGCAATAGTCATGGCTCGAGCCGTAATTGACCCAGCGGTCATAATCGAGAGCGTTCAGATCGCCGCGTTGGTAGGTGTTATTTACCCCTTGCTTGGAACGGAGAAAATCCTGGCCCGCCGCGATCATGGGGATACCGACCGAACTCATTAGGATCGCCATCATCAGATGCGTCCTGCGGCGATCGACCATCTGTGGTAAAAACCCATTACTTTCTTTGTTCTCGGTGATGCGATCGATCCAAGAACGATCATCGTGGCTCTCAGTATAGTTGACGGTCTGGGCGGGGAAACGAGCAAAGTTATCTCGAGAACCTTTAAGGAAATAGCGGATACCATCCTGATTACCCTGCGCCATGACATATTCATGAATGAAATCCCGGTAGCCGTCATTCCACGACGCGTAGCCGGTATTGATGAGCTGACCACCGATGTGACCACGAAAACTCCATGGCTCTGCAATCAAGATGACCTCGGGTTTCACTGCCTTGAGAGCGACCTCGATTTCCTTGAGGACGTCGACACCGATCAGTTCAGCTAAATCGAAACGGAAGCCGTCGACGCCAAACACTGTCATCCAATGGACCAGGCTATCTATAATGAGGCGCTTCACCATGGGGGCTGAACAACGCAAGTCATTGCCACAGCCACTCCAATTCATCAGTTGGTAGTTGGGATCCGTTTCAAAATAATAGGCCTTATCGATAAAAAATAGGAAACTCGGCTCACCGACATGATTGTAAACCACGTCGAGAATGACCGCGATACCCTGCTCGTGAGCGGCACGTACCATCGCGCGTATCTCTTCGAATTGAGACCCGCCAGCCGGATCAAACGCATATGAACTCTCCGGCGCAAAGTAGTTCACGGTCATATAGCCCCAGTGGTATTCCTCAGGGCGCCGCTTATCCATCTGTTGAAGGGGCTGAAACTCCAAGGCATTGACACCCATTTTGCGAATGTAGCTCTCCGGATTTTTAAGGAGATGAATCATCTCCTGGTAGCCCGGTATCGGCTTTCCATCGCGCGGCACGTCGGCCAGCTGGACGAGATCACCCAGGTGGCACTCAGCCACGATCAAATCTTGCCAAGAGGGAGTGCGGTAGCCATCTACTTCAACAAATTCAGGAAGCTCTGTCCGAACGATTCCCGGCCCCTGAGCCGACGCCATCAGCACGGCGTAGGGATCGACCACCTTAAAAGATTCTTCGAAATGCGACGATGCGTCCTGGTTCTCTCCTGCTATCGTGTAGTGGTAGTAAGCATTTTCCCAATTCAGATCTGAACGGACGCTCCAAGCGCCCTGTCCGACACGCGAGAGACTCAGCTGGGTCGGCTCACCTTCATCGAGGTCCCAGTAAAGATGTACTGTTACATCGCTCGCTCGCGGAGCAAACATGCGAAACACGGTAGCGTCACCCTCTCGAGTCACTCCCATTGGCAGATCCGTATCGAGCAGACGAAAGTCCCCCTGTGGTGGCAAACTGATGCTTTCAGATTGCTTCAGGCCTTGCCACAGCAGGGACTCCGCATGCCGAGCTAGATCTTCGCCCAGATCGAATTGCCAGACATGCCGGCCAGTCCGTTCGAGATGGCAGCGGTAGTTCGCAACACCCTGAGGATCGAGCACCCGATTGGGTGCCGAAGCATCGACCTGAAACCAGTGGTTGTCGCCACGCACAAACTTGAAAGTCAGCGGCCCTATCTCCTTTTCCCTATTCGCCAACCATGCCCTCGGCACATGCTTGGTGAGCCACAATTTCCCATCGATATGCTCCCGCTTCAAACGCCATTCCTTATCGCCCACCGCCGTTTGCCAATCGTTAAAATTTCCCGCCAAAAAAAGTTTGTCCTTACCCAACTCAAATTCGCCCAACGTCTCCGGATCCACCAAAAAGATCATCGAGCGCGGAGAATAACAATAGCAGGCGTGCCGACCAAATTCTATCGGCGGCACCTGTTTGAGCACATGCAGAGGAGCATCTCCAGGACCCACCACGATGGGAGGCAGCTCAGTTTTACTCTTCCAGTCCCTGCGAAGATAAATCCAACCACCGGACTCACTATGCCAACTTATGGACGAAAAAAGACGGGCTCCCTCAGACATTGAATGTCACTCAACAGCACCCAGTTCAAAGTGCAATGACCGTCTCGGCACACGGGCATTTTTACGATCTTAGATGTGGTTGGCTGTAACACGCCTTGACGTTTTCCCCGTTTTGCCCCGTTAGAGTCCACTGCCCTCCACTCTTTTCATTTTACCGTGTCCGAATCCATTACATTCAAAGAACGCTTTTCAGACCTGACTCTGCGCGGAGATCTGCTGGGTGGACTGACGACTGCAATCATCTCTCTGCCCTTGGCCTTGGCATTTGGTGTTGCCTCAGGTGCGGGGCCACAGGCAGGGCTCTACGGTGCAGTCATTGTAGGATTATTTGCTGCTCTATTCGGCGGGAGTCGCACCCTGATCTCTGAGCCAACAGGACCGATGACAGTCATCATGACAGCAATCATTACCACAATGATTGCCGAAGATCCTGAAAACGGCCTGGCTGGCGCATTCGTGGTCGTCTTAATCGCCGGGCTCACACAAATCCTCTTCGGAGTGTTCAAGCTGGGCCGCTACCTGACGCTCATGCCCTACAGCGTCATTTCAGGATTCATGTCAGGGATCGGCGTCTTGCTCATCATCATGCAAATGCCGGCATTGCTCGGTCAGCCAAACCCGGGTGGCGGAGCACTAAATGTCCTTATCCAGATCCCACAGCTCTTGTCACAGGCTGCCTGGCAAGAGATTTTACTCGGAGCGATCGGTATGGTTTGCTTGTTTGCCATACCCAAGAAAATGAAGCGTGTGGTGCCACCACACCTCATCGCCCTGTTATTGGGGACAAGCGTAGCCCTTATATTTTTTGCAGATGTCGATATCCGCCGCATTGGAGAGATCCCGATGGGCTTGCCTGACTTTCGCCCGCCTCATCTCAACCTAGAAAAGATGCCCGAACTTGTGGTCGACGGGATCATTCTCGGGATGTTGGGCTGTATCGATACCCTCCTCACTGCGATGATCGCTGACAGCTTGACCCGTAAGCAGCACGACTCCAACCGCGAGCTGGTCGGTCAAGGCATCGCCAACTTCATTTCGGGACTCTTTGGCGGACTCCCCGGCGCAGGCGCAACCATGGGAACCGTGGTCGGCATTCAAGTCGGAGCACGGTCGCCCCTCGCCGCCATCCTGCGCGCTCTATTTCTACTGATTGTTATCTTGGCGATTGCGCCCATGCTGTCCGGCATACCCCTCGCCTTATTGGCAGCCATCGCTGTCAAAGTCGGGATCGACATCCTCGATTGGAGTTTCCTCAAACGGGCTCACCAAGTCTCCCGGACTGCCACCGTCATTATGTATGGCGTGATGGGGATCACCGTATTTTTCGACCTGCTGGTCGCAGTTGGTATCGGAGTCTTCATCGCCAATGTGTTGACCATCGAAAAACTATCGCGCCTGCAGTCCTCTGGTATCCGCGCTATCGACGACACCGACGGCGAGTTGCCGCTCAGCGATGAAGAACGCGCCATCTTCAGACAGGGACAAGGCCGCTTATTGTTACTTCACCTCAACGGCCCAATGATCTTTGGCGTCGCGAAAGCTATCTCGCGCGAACAGGCCGCAGTCGAACGAGCCAACGTTCTTGTGCTCGATCTACTGGATGTGCCCCTTCTCTCTACCACCGTTTTGCTGGCACTGGAAAACGTCATCAAAGACGCTCAAGCACTCGATCTCCCCATTTTTATCTGCACGCCTGACGGGGAGGCCCATGAGCGCCTCAAAAAACTCCAGGTCACCCAGAATCCGAGTGTCATATTCTGCACATCGCGCCTCGATGCCTTGCAACGTGCCGTCGCCGCTCAGCCAAATTGAGTTCAAAGAAATCCCTAGCACCTTGTAACCCTTACGGACCGAAACAAAAACATTCGCGTGAATTAGCGTTCATTAGCGGATGCAAAACATTCACCCCAGCACACTGCTTTTTCGTTGCCGCAAAGAGCGCCTTCGATTTCGTCGGAGACCCTTATGGACGCTTTTGACACCATCTTGCAAAATACCGACACGGTCATCGGCGAAGACGCACTCAAAGAACGGCTGGCCTCGGGTAAGCCAATGCGCATTAAGTTTGGCGTCGATCCCACACGGCCTGATCTGACCTTCGGCCATATGGTGGTGTTCAACAAGCTACGTCAGTTCCAAGACCTAGGGCACCAAGCGATCCTCCTAATCGGCGACTTCACAACCCTCATCGGCGACCCATCCGGCCGCTCCGATTTGCGCCCCGTTTTGACCAAAAAAGAGATCGCCGAAAATGCGTCCACCTACCTCGACCAAGCATTCAAAATCCTCGACAAAGAAAAAACCGAAGTGCGCCACAACAGCGAGTGGTTTGGTGAGCAAGGTTTCGAGCACTGCCTCGCCTTAGCCCGCAAGATGACAGTTTCCCGCATGCTCGAACGCGACGACTTCGCAAAGCGCTACAAAGACAACAAAACCATCTCCATCATCGAGTTCCTCTACCCACTTGTTCAAGGTCAGGACAGCGTTGAACTCGAGTCCGATGTCGAACTCGGGGGCAGCGATCAGCTATTCAACCTCTTGGTAGGGCGCCACCTCCAGAAAGACATCGGACAACCCGAGCAAGTGTGCATCACCCTGCCCCTGCTTGTAGGCCTCGACGGAGCAAAAAAGATGTCCAAGAGCCAGGACAACTACATCGCCTTTAACGACACGCCCAAAGAGATGTTCGGTAAAATCATGTCGATCAGTGATGACGTCATGTGGGACTACTATCGCCTGCTGCTATTGAAAACCGACGCTGAAGTGTCCGAGCTCAAGACACAACATCCCATGCAGTGTAAAAAAGCCCTGGGCGTCGCCCTCGTATCTAAATTCTACGGCCCTGAAGCCGGAACAGACGAACTTGAGCAATTCGAAAAAGTTTTCTCTCAGAATAAAATTCCCGACGACATGCCATCGGTCACTTGGAACGAGCTCCCCCGCGTCGACGACACCTTATCCCTCCTCGAAATCATGGCTGCGCAAAGCAAGCTCTTCGGATCAAAAAGCGAAATCCGCCGCCTCTTCAAACAAGGCGCAGTAAAGCTGAATCAACAAAAAGTCGACGATCCCAACCAGCTCATCAATGCCCCATCCGAAGCCCACATCATCCAGGCAGGCAAACGAAAGTTTCTTAAGGTCCAAGCGTAGGGTATGACCAGATCTACAAAAAACTGATTTTGAGCTCAGATGAGAAGCGTAGAGTGATGGCGACAGCCATTGCTTGACTTAAGCTTTGATCCGCACGAAGGCAATCGCTCTCGCGATCACCCCACTAAACATCAACATGCCCCGCACTTCTGGTCACGCCCCCAGGCGTAATCTTTCCCCAAAGGCCTCAACGCACTGTCTTTTTCCTCGCCCCAATATACCAAAGTATTTTTAAAAAACATCATCCTGCGCGCGTTAGATATACAACCAAACATATGACGTTCAGCCACTTCTATCTCACATCATCCCAACCAACGTGAATCCCCATAGATATCAGGACGATTCGTTGATATAATATTAACTGTTGTGCTAAAATGAGAGAGCTGAATGTAGCAGAGACGAATGACCGATTGATTGGACGTTTTCACTTAATATCCAAGAATGTTCATATCGTTGAAGCGATCTTAGGAACTCTGGTTTCTTTGGGCTGCTGGCTTTATGTTGCTGCTTGGTTTGATTTTCCAGATGGTAAAATTCACATAGGGAATCTTCTAAGAGCTTCTCCTTACCTTTTGCTAGTGTTACTCTTCCTAGTTGGAATACCATGCTATATCGCGTTCAAAGCTGGACGTTCTGAAAAATCTGCTGGTCTAGCTGAGACTGTGTGGTGCATTTTGCTTTGCTTGAGCGGGGTGCTAATTCCTGTGGCTATTTTGCATGTCTTGTTATACTTTCGAACAAATCAAGAGTCGAAGTCCGTAGATTCGGGTGAAAACTAAACAGTATGCTCGACGACTGCCTCATGGGGCGTTGGGCTTCGATTGGAGATGTCTTTGCTTCGCTAGGCACAACAAGTCGATGCGAATGACAACGACTGTTTTCCGCGCGAGTAACAATCCCGGACAAATTCAGAAAGAATTGGCTTCAGTTCATCATTTTCTTTTACCGCTGCAAATAACTTTTAGCACATTAGGCAAAATTTGACATGTAGGTCTGTTCGTGCGAAGATCTGTGCATGGCGACCAATATCGAATTAAATGAAGTGCTTTTGAGCAAGGCGATGCGGCTTGGAAAAATCAAGACGAAGAAGGATGCAGTAAATGAAGCTCTGAGCGAGTATGTGCAGCGTAGAGAACAGCTGAAGGTGTTGGATCACTTTGGGACTGTCGAGTATGACGAAGACTATGATTATAAAAAGCAAAGGAAGGTTCAGTGAAGGTCATTGTCGACACAGATGTTTGGTCCGAGGCGTTCAGGAAGAAATCTGGAAGGAACTCATTGTTCTGCAATGAATTAGAGCTTCTTGTTCAGGAATCTCGGGTTCAGATGATAGGTCCGATCCGTATGGAGATCCTGTGTGGATTGAAAGACGCTCAAGTCTTTGAAAGAATAGAGAATAGTCTGAGGGCATTCCCGGATCGAGTTCTAGATTCCGAAGTGTTTGTTCTTGCTTCTAAGTTTTTTAATCTATGCCGGTCCAAAGGGATTCAGGGTTCAAATACCGACTTTATTATCTGTGCGTGTTCGGTTCTGTGGAAATCACCGATACTTTCAAAAGATAAGGATTATGGTCACTACAGGA
Source organism: Opitutales bacterium (assembly GCA_013215165.1). NCBI lineage: Bacteria > Pseudomonadati > Verrucomicrobiota > Opitutia > Opitutales > Opitutales bacterium. Next base: position 18,875 of record JABSRG010000032.1, read on the forward strand.
AGCTGCTACCGATTGAGCAGGCCGAGCCCCGGAAGAGCTGAACAAGAATGAATGAGAAAGCGGCACAGAACTGGATCCCTTCTCATCATGGGAAAACACTAACAAAGATACCGACACTCTTGGCTTCGATATTGAAACCCTACGCATGCGCCATGTGTTTTAAATTTCACTGGAGAGACGCAATGGAAATACCAGAGGAAATTAGTTCACAGGCAGTCAAATCAAGATACAAGTTGGCCGGCATCTGACCAATCGGCGGCGATCCAAAGAAGCGGCCGCAAATATGCATGATTTGAACTGAATTCTCAAGGCATGAAGATAGCAGGAAAAATTAGCGTGAATTCGCGTCCATTCGCGGATAAATCCAAAAGCCAGACAGCCATAGCCTACCCGTAGCGACACAGCCCATCCCTATGCAAGTGGACTCTTCCCCCAAAAAGGTCTCAACCCACTTCCTTTTTCCTCGCCCTGATATACCAAAATACTGTTAAAGGCGATCAATCCGCGTACGCGCGGCACACAATCAAACACATGACGTTCAGGCACTTCCATCTCATCACCACAACCAACGTGAATACCCAGAGATATCAGAACGATTCGTTGATATAGTGTTAACCGATATGGAAATAGATTTGTTTGGATGCGGACCAGCTAAAACCAATCGGGAATGGATAGAAAATTGACAGGCCTCGTCCCAATCAAACACAACTCTTGAAAGAGTATTCTTTTAAAGACCTGATCAAAGCCACTACTTCGATAAAGAGAAAAAGTCCCCTAAAAAAATCTGTGTCCATCTGTGAAATCCGTGGTTAAAAGAGATTTTACCTCGCGCCCGCTTCGCTCGAGGCGCAGAGACCTCCGAGAAAGCATCAAATTAAGCAATTGATCAAAGAATATCCCTATTGCACAGAGCCCCGTTGATAGCTACTAGGTAAAAAACATGCTAGTTCAACCCCAACATCCAACCTACATTACCGGCAGGCCATATCCAGCCGGTGGCCCCAATGTCGGCTAACGCCGCCATCACTACACCTCAGCGTTGGAGGAAAGAATGAAGAGCTTTGTTTTGTTAGTCTTTTTTCTCGGTTTTCAGTTTCCTGCGATAGGTAAATTCATTGTCGAGATTCCCAAGTTAGAATCCTTTATTGAGCGCCAGGAAGAGAATGAGCTTATATCAGTTTTCCGGGCTTTCAACGTACCGTGGATATCTAGCGAGGTCTGGCAGCGAATTGTCTTTGTTTTCCCTGATCGAGTTCGAGTAAAATGGTTTTATACTACTTATGACACTCCTGTTGAGGCTGTTGGTATTCACCAAGATCGGTTTAATTCCTTTCTATTCAGTCCGTCGGGCGACGTCGAGGCTGCAAGTTATGAGTTTGTTGATGCACAGCTTGTTAAACTTGTGTCTAAGTATTTTGCGAACCTATCGGATGTCGCGAAAGCGGAGATTCCTACTCCAGGTCTGATAATTGATGGAGACGCTATACGTTGGGAGGTTTATTCTGATCGTTTGACAATTTCTGTGTCTCCCGAAGATACACGATTTGGTAACAATCCAGATAGAGATGCTCTTGATCAGTTTTTGTTAGCCGCAACTTGGTATGCGCAGTATAAAGAGGGCTATTTTTCTTCGAGCGAGGATGACGCCCGTAGAAGATTTTTATATTTTGTTCCAGAGCAAGAAGGGACGCTTGACGTGCTAGCGGCCGAGATGATGAAAACCGTTGTCGATGGGTTACGCTCAGAGGTCCAAAAAGACAGGACCGGTAACACCAATAATGCGCCGCGCGATTAATTATGTAGAAAAAGGGAGTATTTCTTATGTTGCAATCAGAAGGTTCTCGCCATCGGTGCACCCACCTTCGACGTTCACGGAAGAATAGAAATTGACAATTAGCAGCCATGTGTCAGTGCTGACACATGGCTACTAATTTAAAAATAGATACAGAACTCTTAGATGAGGCCTTGGTCCTAGGCGGCTTTGAGACGAAGAAGGATACGGTCAACGCAGCTCTCAAGTCTTTTGTGCACTACAAAAAGCAACTCAAAGTCCTTGAGCTGGCAGATTCGTTTGAGGAGTTCGATGATTTTGATTACAAGTCTTATCGAAAGAGCTCATGAGCGTCATTATCGACACCTCAGTCTGGTCTCAATTCTTCAGGAGAAAGGATCCGGAAGATCCGGGGGCTGTTGAGATGGTAGGAGATTTGATCATTCGCCGCGGAGCTGTTTTGGCTGGCATCGTAAAGCAAGAGTTACTTTCTGGTATCAAGGAACCCGAGAGGTTCCGGAAGCTTTTGTCGGCGTTGTCCGATTTTGAATTACTCTTGGCCACAGATGAAGATCATATTCTCGCAGGGAGGTATTTCAGCAAGTGTCGATCTTGTGGAGTTCAGGGATCGTTTTCTGATTTCCTTATATGTGCTCAGGCTTCCAATAATCAGATGTCTATTTTATCTTCTGATAGAGACTTTATTCATTATTTGGAGCATATTCCGATCAAGCTGACTAGGTAGGTGTGAACAAGAAGGCAGCGCTTGAGACAGGACTGCTTTCTGCACCGAAGCCTAGTAAGCTTTAATAAAGCGTGTCCCGCTCGGGCGGAAGAATTCAGACCGGCTTGGACTCCTCAATCAAGACCAACTTCTGCTTGCTACTCAATCTGGGTGCGATTTCGATCGATGTCAGCAGCCTATGTTAGTGAGAAAATCCATCCATAACATACATCTTTTTGGCCGCAATTTTCCCTTAGAGAGTCTGGTAGTCAACGGCCTGGCGCTTTCGGCAAAAACGTCCTACCAGAAACGGCATTGGGTAGGGCCGCCTAGCCGAGAGGGGCGCATTCCAGACGCTAGATCAATCCAGAGCGATGATCACTGTCATCATGTATTTCGCAAAGAGAGACTGTTTTTGACATCAGTCGCAATCACACCCACTCAACCTGGGGCAAATTGAAACAACGATGACATATCCCCAACCACCTTTGTTGTAATCTTCCTGCTCTGTTGGGGCGCAGGCCGTTGCTTCGATCCATACCATAGAGGGCGAGGCGACAGAGCGCCTCAAATACAACGGCAAGAGCCGAGGAGCGACAACCCGAAAGACTCCCCGTCTCTTCAATTGCACCCCATTTGAGGAACATGATTATCGTGCGCTGGACGCTATTTGTGAGGCGGTTTCTGATATGCCGCTCACAATCACAGAAAGGAAACGCGTCATGCTGAAGAATTGCCTGGCATTCCCAGGTTTACTTCACCTCTCTACTCTCCTACCTCGACGCGCTCGATAGCGGTAGCTTTGCCTGTCGCTGCGTCAAAGTCGATGAGACAGCCGCACAGGCGGACATCTTGACGCGCCACTGGAAACCTTCGGGGCATGCCATCGCGCAACGCGCCGATGACAGGCTCGACCTCACGTCCGAGCACCGAGGCATATGGGCCGGTCATCCCGGCATCTGTTAAGTAAGCAGTACCTCCCGGCAGCACGCGCCCATCGGCAGTCGGAATATGGGTATGCGTACCGACCACAGCCAAGGCACGTCCATCCAACAACCAACCTGCAGCCACTTTCTCTGATGTAGTCTCCGCGTGGACTTCGATAAACCAATAGTCGACACCGGCTACATCGAAGACTGCTTCAATCTGCTCGAAAAGATTACCCGCCGTCACCTTCATGAACTGCCGTCCCAAAAAAGTCGCAATACCCAGAGTTCCCCCCCCGGATAGTCCTATGCTCACCCAAGAACGCCCAGGGACACCTCCAGGTAGATTCCAGGGTCGGCATATAAAGTCCAATGAGTCGATTTCCCCATCAAACCCACGCTGATCCCAAACGTGATCTCCCAAAGTCATGCGATCGACACCGGCCTGAGCCAGCTCCTTTGCTAAAGCGCCCGTGATCCCCTTGCCCGAGGCTGCATTTTCTGCATTAGCGATCACCACATCGATATCCAATTCTGAGCGCAGTGCAGGTAATCGCTCTCGAACGATGGTGCGGCCTGGTTTCCCTACGATGTCTCCAATGAAAAGTATACGTGGCATCGTCCGTTATTTACAGTTGACCCTGTCAGCCTCCAAGACCTTATTTCCAACCTTTAAAAAGACCGCACACACCCGTGAACCCTATAGTTTCATCTCCCGCTTTCGTGGCGCTTAGTAAGCTTCAAGACGTCGCTCTTGAAGGTGTAGTGGTGGTCACAGTCGACGTGGTGAGCTGATTCGGGGCTCTCACCACGGCAATACAGCGACTCCCGGAACCCGCAAACCGGCCCTCCTTCCGGCTACCCAATTTTCACTAACCCAGCCAAACTAACCATGAGCAACTCAAATACATCCACAGCCGATCCTGCTGCGAAGCAGGCCCAGCCCACCTCCATGAAAGGTGCCGACGTCGTCGTCGAAGCCCTCATTCGCGAAGGTGTGGATGTGGTGTTTGCCTACCCCGGAGGTGCTTCACTTGAGCTGCACCAGGCGCTCGTTCGCCGCGAAGATACAATTCGCACGATCTTACCCCGTTTTGAGCAAGGAGGAGGCTTTATGGCACATGGCTACGCGCGCGCCACAGGCAAAGCGGGTGTCTGCATGGCAACGAGCGGCCCTGGGGCAACCAACCTAGTCACGTGTATCGCCGATGCCTACATGGACTCGATTCCTCTCGTCGCGATCACAGGTCAAGTCTACCAACAATTCATTGGGAAGAGCGCATTTCAAGAGACCGACTTCATCGGAATAACCCTCCCCATCGTGAAGCATTCTTACTTGGTGCTGAATGAGGACGACCTGGTCCAGGCCATCAAGGAAGCATTCCATATCGCAGTTAGCGGTCGACCGGGTCCTGTCGTCATCGACATCCCCAAAGATGTTCAGCAAAAGATCTTCGAACCTGACTTCGACATATCAATCGATCTCCCGGGTCTCATCAATCCCCCTCATGCCAGCGACGAAGAGCTAGAGCAAGTGCTCGATCTCATTGAAAAAGCTGAGCGTCCCGTCCTTTACACAGGGGGTGGCATTATTTCGGCAGACGCGGTCGAAGCCCTGCGCACCTTCGCTCGAAAAACCAACATCCCTGTAGCCTCCACGCTCATGGGGCTCGGAGCATTTCCCGCCGAGGAAGAGCAATCGCTCTATTGGTTCGGCATGCACGGCACGGTTGCCGGAAATTGGGCCGTTCTAGAGAGTGACTTACTTATCTGCGCGGGAGCCCGCTTCGACGACCGTATTACCGGCTTGGTATCCAAGTTTGCCCCTGATGCGACCATCGTTCACTTCGATATCGATCGCTCCGAGCACAATAAAAACAAACCGGCTCACTACCCGATCCATACAGACATCAAGTATGCCCTGAGTCGCTTGGACACGCTGTTCGATCAACGCGGCAAAGCTGCTCTGCCCTACGCAAAATGGATGCAAACCATACAGTCTTGGAAAACAGAGCACCCCTTCAAATATGAGGCAAATGAGCACATCCTCCCCCAAGAGGCGATTGATGTACTCTACCAGGAAACCCAGGGTGATGCCATCATCACGACCGGTGTCGGCCAGCACCAAATGTGGGCAGCTCAATTTTATAAATTCAACGAACCGCGCCGCTACATCAGTTCGCTCGGGCTCGGCACGATGGGATTCGGCCTGCCTGCAGCATTGGGCGCAAAAGTAGCGTGCCCCGGCAAAGAAGTCATTAACATCGATGGTGACGGCTGCTTCCTCATGAACGTCCAAGAGTTAGCGGCAGCGGCCATCGAGAAGATCAACGCCAAAACAATCATCATCAACAACCAACACCTCGGGATGGTGGTTCAATGGGAAGACCTCCTCTATGAGAGCGTTCGAGGGCAGACCATTCTGGGTGACCCAGAAAACATTGGGGGGCCCGATAACATCGAAGGCCTCTACCCTGATTTTGTGAAGATTGCCGAAGGATTTGGCGTAAAAGCGCGCCGCGTCGTAAGGCGGGAATCCCTACGCGAAGCAATTCGCGAAATGCTTGAGCATGACGGCCCTTACGTCCTTGACATCGTCGTGCCTTACACGGAGCACGTATTGCCTATGATACAGCAGGGTAAATCTGCCCGTGAGATCCTCATTACTTCAGGACCGGAGAATAAATAGATGCATTCGGGCGTGCTCAGCGGGCACCAGGCACACCCACCTTGAGCCCCATGCAGCCCTTCGTCGATCCAGGCATACTGCACCATGCAAACACCACCGTTCGGCTCGAGCGCAGCTTTGCAGCCGAGCCGGACCGGGACATCGTGCCAGCAGTGCGTTTTGGCGTATTCTTTGCCATTACCGGAAGCCGAGTCGGCTCTGTATCCTATCGCCACGGCGACACCGAGCAACTGCATCGCTACGCTGGCCATATCGGCTATGGCATCGATGCCCCGTATCGCGGGCAAGACCACGCCACCAATGCCTGCAGAGCATTACGCAATCAATTGGCGCGATATAAAGCCGAAGTCATCATCACCTGCGACCCTGAAAACAGGGCATCACGCCGCGTTCTCGATAAAATCGGAGCCACCTACCTAAACACCGTCGAAATCCCCCGAGACCACTTCCTCAGACACACCCGTGGCATGACCCACAAACGCCGCTACCGCTGGATGTTGGGTTAAACCACGCGGCTAAGCTGAGTCATGCCGAAGTCTTTCGAAAAGCATCGAGGGGTCTGATTTTTATTGATGCCAAAAACAGTCTCTCTTTGCGAAATATATGACGAAAGTAATCCTCGCTGTGGATTGATCTTGCGTCTGGATCAGAGTCGATACCAGACCTGCCCACCTCCACCCGGCATTTTCTAATCGCCTCAACAAGTCTACATAGTTTTGAGCCGGTCCTGTAGGCGTTGGCAAATTCCAACTCGATCCTAGATCCATCCTGAAATACCCATTCTCTACTCGCATGCATATCGGCTCAGAGCGGGTTTACGAACGACAAAATCAGCCAGACGATTCGTGATAAGCTGTAACACTTCATACCTATATCACTGATTCGATTCAGATTTATTGGGTGTAATTGAAATAGCGGGGACATGTCCCCAACTGCCTTTGTTGTAGTCGTCCCGCTCTGTCGGGGCGCAGACCGTTGCTTCGATCCACACCGTAGGGGACGAGGCGACAGAGCGCCTCAACTTACAACCACCGGAGCCGAGGAGCGACAACTGGCAAAACTCCCCGTCCTTTCAATTGCCCCCCCGATGACTGCTCGTGGTGCTTCACGGCTTGACTCGAAGGTCATTATTTGAACTTTTTGTCGTTTTTACTTATGGCGCGAGAAGAGAACGAACAGTATGTAGAAGTCGAAGGGAAGATCGTCTCGGTTCTTCCGGGAACGATGTTCCGAGTGGAGCTGGAAAACGGCCATCAAGTGCTCGCACACATTTCTGGTAAGTTGCGCAAGAATTTTATCAAGATCACCACGGGCGATATTGTGAAGATGGAGATGACACCGTCTGATATCAACAAGGCTCGTATCGTCTACCGCCAGAAGAATGCACGCGTGAACCGAAATGCACCGATTCGCAGTTATGGCCCAAGAAACCGCGGCAGGAAGAAGTAGGCTGTGCCGCAGATCGCTTGCATTTATTAAAAATCAGGCTTTCGGACTGGACCGAGGGCCTTTTTTTATGCCTTGTTTAGCACTAAACCCAAAAAACCTAACTTAAGAAAACCATGTCACTCCTCGCTCAAAATATTCTCGCGACTGTTGGGAATACACCCCTGGTAAAGTTGAACCGCATCGTTGAAGGCATCGATGCCAACATCTATGTTAAATGCGAATTCTTCAATCCGCTGAACTCGGTGAAGGACCGTATCGGTGTAGCTATGATTGAGGCAGCTGAAAAAGCTGGTTTACTCAAACCCGATTCAGTTGTGATTGAGCCTACGTCGGGAAACACCGGAATCGCGCTCGCATTTGTATGTGCGGCTAAAGGTTATCGGCTTATCTTGACGATGCCAGAAACGATGTCGATCGAGCGTCGTGTATTGTTTCGAATGCTGGGTGCTCAGGTAGTCTTGACACCGGGACCGAAGGGGATGCCCGGTGCCATCGCTCGCGCTGAAGAGCTCCTAGAGGAAAATGGCGACAAAGCTTTCATGCCCCAACAATTTGAAAATCCTGCTAACCCCGAGATTCACCGCAAAACAACGGCGGAAGAGATCTGGACGGCAACCGAAGGAAAGATTGATGCCTTCGTCGCTGGTGTGGGAACCGGTGGCACCATCACGGGAGTTTCCGAGGTTATCAAAAGCCGCAAGGAAATTAAGACTGTTGCGGTGGAGCCGGAAAATAGCCCAGTGATTTCCGGTGGCCAGCCTGGTCCCCATAAGATTCAAGGGATAGGCGCGGGATTTGTTCCTGGGAACTGTAACACTAACATCATCGACGATGTAATTCGCGTTGACAATGACAGTGCCTTCGAGACAGCTCGAAAATTGGCCCTTTTGGACGGTATCGCGGGCGGTATTTCAACAGGAGCTAATGTCTTTGCTGCTATGGAGCTAGCTAAGCAACCCGGTATGGCTGGAAAAAATATCGTCACTGTAGCCTGTTCTTGCACCGAGCGTTATCTCTCGACGGCGTTGGCTGAGCAAGTGCGTGCTGAGGTCGCTACCGCGACAGCCTAGTCGATTAAATAGGCAAAAAATTTCGGAAAGCACTCGGTATTTTCCGGGTGCTTTTTCTTTGCTACTCCCTCCGATGGGACGTGTTAATATTTTTTAAATCGCGTCGAAAAAGACTACCCCGTTCGAGTAATTCTATCCCACCTCATGAAGATCTTCTGCTTGATTCTGATCACCTCGATCCTGTCGACCCACGTGATTCATGCACGTATCGGCGACTCTAAATCTGCTCTCAAATCCCGTCTTACTTCCAAGGGAGGTGGCCTGTTAGTAGATGATAAGGTAGACGGCCCGATACAACGGTCCCCACTTGGCAAAACGTTGAATGCATTGCTGAGAGCAGATGGAGTGGGAGGCTCCATCGCGGTAGCCAGTTATTGGAAATCTGCTGATGGAAAGCGCGTGAACACCAATACATTGAAGAACCCCGCAAGTTTCAACGGTTGGCATTACCATGCGATTTTCCTTCGCGGGACTGTCGTGGCCGAATCACACTCCCGGATCGTCAATAACGGGAATACAAACATCAATAGCTTCGAGATGGATGGCCTTCTTGTCGTCAATCGTGGCGGTGCGACCTGGCAGCGTTTGAATAACATGCGGACACCCGATGGGACCGAAATCGTGGCAGATGGTCGCTATCAATATGCTCTAGATAACCAATCCGTTCTCGCTCGACTGGGGGATGGACGGCCTAGCTCTACGCGGCGCGATTCAGCTCTCTTCATCCGTAAGGAACTGGTTGATATTCTGGTGAAATTCGATTCCGAGGCCCAAGAGGAGAGACGGGAAGAGCAGAAGTCGACTGTAGCGACCAGCCTGAGTGGATTTTAACGGTGTTTGCGTGTAGACTTGAGCGTGAAATTTGAACGGTCTATTGAGCTTCCCGTCTCTGCTGAGACCGCCTTTGCATGGCATGAGCGCCCCGGGGCCTTTATTCGTCTGCGCCCTCCTTGGCAGCAAACGCACCTGTTGGCGCACAAGGGTGGCATTAAGCGAGGAGCATGTGTCAGCATCGAGACGAAGCTAGGCCCCTTAGAACAGCGCTGGGAGATTGAGCATGGTGAATTCGAGCAGGGACGACTCTTTACCGATCGCCTTTTGGAAGGTCCGTTTAAATCTTGGCAGCACCGGCATGTATTTGAGCCGATTAGCGAAAAGCTCTCAACACTGCATGACCGGCTCGAAATCGAGGCTCCACTAGGTGCAATAGGAAGGCTGGGCGAGCCGTTCTTACGCGATTTGCTGAGCCGAGTCTTTGCGTACCGTCATCGTCTGACACTAGAGGACCTCATGCGCGGTCAGGCATGGGGCAAAGCAATAACAAATGGAACCGTGCTGATTGCTGGAATCACGGGGACCATTGGTCAAGCATTGGCCGGGTATCTACAGACGCGTGGTTATCGCGTAGCTGGTTTGTCGCGGTCTGGTAAAAGTCCATGGCCGGGACTCGATATGTATGATTGGGATCCTGCTGAGGGTCGGGTCGCTCAAGATTTACCTAATGATGTGGCGGTGGTGATCAATCTGGCTGGTGAGTCTATCATAGGTCGTTGGACCACAGAGAAGCGTCGCCGTATTATAGAATCACGGACACGGCCCATTGAAGTCTTGTCGGCGTTCATGAAAGATCGAGGTATCGAGCCAGATCTTTGGATCAATGCCTCGGGGGTAGGTTATTATGGACCCCGCGGTGAATCCGTTTTTGGAGAGGAATCGCCCTTGGGGAGCGGGTTTTTAGCTGAAGTATGCCGAGACTGGGAAGCCGCGGCCATGACAAACGACGTGGCGAAGCGGACGATCGCTGGGCGATTTGGCGTTGTCATGTCTGCGGCAGGTGGAGCGCTCAAGCAGATGCTACCCGCTTTCAATGTGGGCGCGGGAGGGCCGCTGGGCAATAAGGCAGCCTACATGCCTTGGATTACTCTATTGGACCTCGTTTATGCCCTAGAACACTGCATGCAGCACCCTGAGATTTCCGGTCCTGTTAACTTTACTGCTCCAGGTGCGGTCACTCAGGCCGGCTTTGCTCGTGCACTCGGAAAGGCGGTCAAACGTCCGGCATTCCTGCCCACACCCGCTGCACCCTTGAAACTGGTATTCGGGGACATGGCTACGGAGACCCTCCTTATCGATCAACAAGTGGAGCCGTCGGTTCTTAAGCAAACAGGTTTCCGCTGGAGCTTTCCAGAAATCGAAGACGCGCTTAAGTTTGAGTTGGGTCGTTTGTAAGGAATTTCCTCAGTCCAATGCGTTCATGGTCCTTCGGGAAGTTGGGGAATCGCGTGAATTCCTCGAAGCCCAAGTGATTATAGAAGTCAGCAGCTTGCCAGCTCTGAGTCCATAACCAGATACCTTGGAGACTGTGTGTTGCGGCATAATTTTCCGCCGAATGCATAAGGGCTCTGCCCAGGCCTTTGCCTCGATTGCTGGGACATACCCAAAGCTCATCGAGATACAGCCAGTCCCAAAGAACCTTTGCTGTCAGCGCGGCCCTGAGCTCGTCTTCGTCGTCCTTCCCAATCCACTTAATGAATGTTTCACTATAAGTGGGTGCGTGTTGTTCTTCGGAGAGCTTGGTAAATCCTGTGGTGACCACGGATTGCTCTGACTCAGAAAGGGTGCCGGGGAGATACTGAATATTGATCATAAGTGGGCTACGACTATGGAATCATAAACTAAGCGGGTTGCGTCCCTATTTTTTGCTAGCAGCGTTTTCGCATATACTGATCGCGATCGAGCTTCCAGTCTTTCCAGCCGAGGCGCCGGTAAAAGCCGACGGCGCGAACGGATTCGTCAGGATCCGTCGTGAGCCAGATTTCTTTCCAGCCCTCTGACCAGAGCCAGTCCTCAACGAGTGCCATGAGCTTTCGGCCCACGCCTCTACCCTCATACTCCTGCAGCACAGCTATTACCCACATCTCACCCGTAAGTTTATTTCCCATGGTGAAGCCGACAACCATTCCATCGATTTCGCACAACCAGCCCCGATGCGAACCACATTCTAGCATCGCACGGACAGATTCATGTGTGATTCCGAGCGCACTCATTTGTTTTGCGCCTTGATTGTTGTGCCAAGTAGCAATCCGCACCCGAAATAGCTCCGGTATGTCCTGAGCGGTGATCTCTCCAAAATTCATAGTTTTGAGAAATATCGCCGTTCCGAATGCGTCGAAATCTTTTCTTTGTATTAGCGCATAACAATTCAACCACTCTTTCGGGGGCGGCGCAGCGCCGCACTTGTGTGCCGTCTATGACTAGAGAGACACACTTTGATGTGACCCATAGCCTAATTAAAATCAGACAATCCAAACAACTGAATGTATGCAGAGCACTCTACGGCGGTGTGTCGCTGTTTTTGGACGGAGAACAAAATGACCAATATAGCACTAATGCATGATCCGGTTCTGCACTATGCCGACGCGCTCCACGTCCCCTCAATTAGACCCTGACAATTGAATTTTGTGAAAAACCTATTGACCCAAGCTGGCAGCTAGTGCTCTATCCACCCTTTCGCTTTTTGCGGGTGTAGCTCAGTTGGTAGAGCGCAACCTTGCCAAGGTTGAGGTCGCGGGTTCGAGCCTCGTCACCCGCTCCATTTTTTGGAGTGTTCATGCACACAGATAACTTGTTTGAATTCCCTGAGTCTCTAGAAGAGTTCAGGGATTTTTTTATGCCTACAGACCAGCCGTGGCTATGGGTCAGTCAAATCCGTGTGGCCTTGGCCAAAGTACTTGCGAATTGTAGGCCGGCGCTTCCAGACGTGCCAGCGGGTCTTCATGTGGAGGGTCCCGTCTATCTTCATCCTTCTGTGAAGCTGCCACCATATGGTAGCGTTCAAGGGCCTGCGTGGATCGGTCCCAACAGCGAGCTTAGGCCGGGCGTATTTATCCGTGGGAATGTAATCACTGGAGCGGGTTGCGTCTTGGGCAATAGCTGCGAGTTCAAGAATTGCCTGCTTATGAACGGGGTCCAGGTGCCCCATTTTAGTTACGTGGGTGATTCAATTCTAGGGAATCAAGCTCACCTCGGTGCTGGAGCGATTTTGTCCAACTTCCGCATGGATGGTGGCAATATTGGTGTCCGTGATGCCGTCGGTGAGAAAATCGACACCGGTATGCGTAAATTGGGAGCCATACTGGGGGACCGCGCCCAACTCGGCTGTAACGCTGTCGCCCAGCCCGGATCGATTTTAGGAAAGGAAGCGGTAGTCCTCACCGGCGTAGTTCACAAGGGCTATCTGGCTAAAGGGCATTGGCGTGTCGAGTGAGCTGTTCTAGAGATATGGACACTTCAGCAAAACTTACCTATCTCTTTTAATTCTCCCCTCCCCTCATCGGTAGGGCTGGATCGCCGAGACGGCCGCGGTTGTGGCTCTGGATGATCCCGAGATGTATCAAAAAAGAATAGATTGGATTTTGACCCGCTGTTAATTCATCTGCCGAACGACCTCAGTACCTTCCAGCAAACGTTCGACCTCTTCTAAGGTCGTAGCATCTTGAGGTGTCTTATCGGTTCGCCAGCGGGCGATGCGTGGAAAGCGGAAGGCGATGCCTGATTTATGTCGCGATGAACGCTGGAGACCTTCAAAAGCTATCTCAAACACCAGTTCAGGTTCAACCATGCGGATAGGGCCGCGGCGCGCGGTGGTGTGCGATTTAATCCATGTATCGACGGCACGGAATTCTTTGTCGGTTAGCCCGGAGTAGGCCTTGGTGATGGGGACGATTTCGTCTCCGTGCCAGACGCCAAAGGTAAAATCTGTGTAGAGGCCAGCGCGACGCCCATGGCCGGCCTGAGCGTTGAGCATGACGCAGTCAATCGTGTATGGATCGATCTTCCACTTCCACCAATCGCCGCGGATACGGCCCTGTTTATAGGGGGCATCTTTGCGTTTCAGAATGAAGCCTTCGACGCCGAACTCTCGGCTCTGTGCCTGAAGTTCTTGCGCCGCATCCCAGGATGTGACCCCCACAGGATTTGATAGGCGCAGTGCTGGGCAAATCTCGGACATAGAATCTGAGATCGATTCAAAAAAATCCAACTGTTCGCCCGCTCCACCCACATCTCGCGGCGGCTCCCAGGTATTGAGCAAAGTTTCTAAAAGAGCATGGCGTTCGGTGTGAGGTTGGATGCGCACGTCTTCGCCCGAATGCTCCAGTAGGTCGTAGGCGAGGAAGCAAGTCGGCAACTTCGTTCGGATAGCGTCGCTGATCTGCTTACGCCCAATCCGCTTTTGGAGGTCCGCGAAGGGATGAAGTCCCTTTTGGCTCCATACCAGAATTTCACCATCGATTACCGTTCCTTCTGGGAGTGAATGAGCTGCCTCGATGATTTCTGGGAAACTGTCGTTGATCATTTCCTCACCCCGGGACCACAGAATGATCGTGTCGTGTCGCCGGATGAGCTGAGCGCGAATACCGTCCCATTTCCACTCGAGGGCCCAGTCTTCGATGCTTCCCAAATCGCGTAGTCGGTCGGACCAATCCATCTCTTGTTGGCCATCGCGCGGCACGGAGCGTTCCTCAATAGGGCTAGCAAGATAAAACGGATAGGGGCGCGCTGGGTCGTTGGATGCATCCTCGGACGCGAGTCCATGCCAGAATGCTTCTGTAGGTTCCCAGTGCCCCATAAGGCGATGGGCCACCTGAGTGGGCTCTAGGTCTAGAGCTTGGGCCACCGCCTTTTCGACTGTCGTTCGGCTCACTCCGACGCGCAGGCCGCCAGTCATGAGCTTGTTAAATACAAAGCGCGCATCGGAGTCATGGGTCTGCCAGAAGCTTACAATGGCTTGGCGGCGTGAAGCGTCGTCGCGTGCGGCGAGCGGCATGAGCAGATTTTCGACAACCGTGGTAAGTGAATCGTCCGTCGCGCTATCCAACTCATTTGTTGGGAGTAGCAGTGCCAGAGTTTCAGCCAAATCGCCCGCGGTTTCATAACACCGCTCGATGAGCCAGCTGGGCAGTCCAGAAATATCAGCAGCCCAGGCGCGCAGTTGGCTAGACTTGGCGATCGCCGGTAGTTTCTTGCCCGACAGGAAGTAGAGCCCCCAAGCCGCATCCGCTGCTGGGCTTTCAAGAAAGAAAGCTGTAAGTGCCTCTGTTTTATCCTTAGATTTGTTGGACCGGTCCAGGGCTAGGAAAAGCTCAACAAAACGCTGCATGTTTATTCAGGTTTGATCGCGATGTCTGGGCAGCTTCGAAGTACTTTTCGATCAAAAGTGTATAGCTTGAGCTCAAAATCACGCGCCAATGCGATGAATTGGGAGTCGTAAGCAGAACAGTTTGTTTGTGTCGCGACTCGTAGTGTTTTTTCTGGAGCCACGGTGTGCGTATTTTCCTTCATGAGTGCTAGAGCATCCTCGAGGATTTCCATACAATCTGAAGATTCCAATTGGCCATGCCTTTCGTTTTGGACGAGGATACTCAGCATCTCGTGAATCCAGAGATCAGGGGCGATCCATTCATCATCAGTCGATCGCAACCTCTCTACTGCTTCGGTATATTTGCAGGGTAATATCAGATAGGCGATTACGTTAGTATCGACGACGATCATTTCCTTCCCTGCGCTTTCGCTTTTTCAATGAAAGCTTCATCGAGCAATACCGGGAGCCTATCTCGCCTTTCTCGAATACGCTGAAGGAGTTTAGAATTCTGATTGCTTGGGACACTCAACTGTTCCTGTAGCAACATGATAGCAGTACGGTTCATGCTGCGCCCATCTTTCTGAGCAAATTTCTTTAGCTGGTCGTGCAGATCTTCGGGGACATTTTTGAGAGTGATGTTCACAAGCACCAAAATGATGTCTTTTTGATGTCTATCAACCAAAACATCATATATCTCGAATCGCGTCGCCGATGACGTCGCAGGCTTGATCGATAGCGCCTTGGGCGTGTGCGGTAGAGATGAAGCAGGTCTCGAAAGCCGACGGAGGCAGGTAGACACCGCGCTTGAGACAGGCATGAAAGAGTTGTTTGAACCTGTCCGCATCACTCCCCAGCACGACGTCGAAGGAATCGACCGGTTTATCGGTAAATAAGATAGCGAACATCGAACCGGTCTGAGGCACTTGAACCGGCAAGCCTTTTACAGAAGCGGCGTCGAGCACGGCAGACTGGATTTGTTTACCGAGTGTATCGAGCAGGCGGTAAGGCTGCTCATCGCGGAGTTTTTCGATCGACGCGAGTCCCGCGGCCATCGCGAGCGGGTTACCGCTGAGTGTGCCGGCTTGGTAGACCGGACCCTCAGGGGCGAGGTGAGCCATGATGTCTTTGCGTCCGCCAAAGGCCCCCACGGGTAGGCCACCTCCTATGATTTTGCCCATCGCTGTAAGGTCGGGTGTAATCTGCTCTTTCTCCTGGACGCCGCCGAGGGCAATGCGAAATCCAGTCATCACCTCATCCATAATGAGCAACGCGCCTTGAGTGCTGCAGGCATCCCGGAGCTTTTGCATGTAGCCAGGCTTGGGTAAGACGAGTGAGCAATTGGCGGGGTAAGCTTCCACGATTATCCCCGCTATTTGGTCTGGGTATTCTGCGAAGGCGGTATCCAGGGCATCGAAATCGTTGTAGGGAAGGACAATGGTTTCTGCCGCGAAGCTCTTGGGTATGCCAGCGCTGTCTGGATTACCTAACGTCAATGCGCCCGATCCCGCTGAGACAAGTAAGCTGTCGACATGGCCATGGTAGCATCCAGAAAATTTTATGATCTTGTCGCGCCCGGTAAATCCCCGTGCGAGGCGGATGCAGGACATGGTTGCTTCGGTGCCGCTATTGCACATGCGAACTTTTTCGACGGAGGGCACATGTTTGACGATAAACTCAGCCATGGGCACTTCGTCGGGATTGGGGGTGCCGAAGCTCGTTCCCTTTTCCAGGGCATGGGCGACAGCAATGCGCACAGGCTCTGGATTATGTCCATGGATTGCCGGTCCCCAGGTGCAGACAAAATCGACAAGCTGATCGCCATCCACCGTCGTCAACGTCGCGCCGTCGGCACGCTCAGTGAAGAAAGGTGTGCCGCCAACGCTGCGGAAGGCGCGGACAGGGGAATTGACACCGCCGGGAATAACGGATTGAGCACGGGCAAAGAGCGAATCAGAGATTTTCATTCCATTCTCATAAAGTACAAGATTTAAAATCCCTCAACTCTTGATGCCCTGCCGGGGTTTCGGGACACTTATCAGGACCATGGATATTGATGAACAGCTAGCTGGACTACGCCAGAATATCGACCGAATCGACAACGAGATCATCGAGCGGCTCAACGAACGCGTGCGCCTCGCTAGTGAGGTCGGGAAAATTAAACACCGCGAAGGGGGCGCAATTTATGTGCCGAGTCGTGAGGAGCTCATTTTTGAAAAGCTGTCCAATATCAATAAGGGACCGTTGCCTCAGGACGCTATCCGATCGATTTGGCGGGAGATCATTTCTGCATCAATCTCACTGGAGAAAAAACTGGTGATCGCTTACTTAGGGCCGGAGGCAACTTACACCCATCAGGCAGCATTGAAGAACTTTGGCTCATCGCTGGATTACCGCCCGATGAAAACGATTCCGGATGTAATTCTAGAGGTGGAGCGGGGTGAGGCAGATTATGGGGTATTCCCTATCGAAAATTCGACAGGCGGGGTCGTGAACCAGTCCCAGGAAATGCTGGTTGATAGTGAGGCCAAGATCATAGCCCAGGTGTTTCTCCGCGTGGAGCACTGTTTGTTGAGTGATCAACCGTTAGAAAAGATCACCCGGATTTTTTCTAAGGATCAGGCCTTTAGCCAATGCCGTGATTGGTTGCGCCGCAACGTGCCCGATGCCGAGTACCTGGAAGTCGAGAGCACAGCCAAGGGGGTTCAGATGACGAAAGAAACCGAAGGGGGTGCAGCGATCGCTAGTGAGCTTGCCGGTGAGATGAACGGAGTCGCGGTGGCTGCACGCTGTATCCAGGACCGTGTTGACAATAGCACCCGCTTTTTGGTGATCGGTAAAAGTAAGACCCCCGCCTTGGGTAAGGGTCGCGACCGGACAAGTATCGTATTTTCGATAAATGATGAAGTCGGCGCCCTGCAAACCGCGCTTGATACCATCTCAAAACGTGGAATCAATATGTGTAAGATTGAGTCGTGCCCAACGCGTCGGAAGTCTTGGGACTATTTCTTCTTTGTAGATTTTATCGGTCATATCGATGAGCCAGAAGTGCAGGATGTGGTGCGCGAGCTCGAAGCACGGTGTCAGTTTGTACATTGGCTGGGGAGTTATCCCGATGTGCGTGTAGTTTGAGCGATCTTCTATTTATGGTCGACTGGGAAGTCATATTTGTCTGCTCACTGCTCGTAGTTACGCTCGCGAGTTTTATCTGGGAAAAGCTCCCAACGGACCTCACCGCGATCGTTGCGTTTGCGATCTTAACGTTGACGGGGGCTTTCAGTGCTTCAGCTCTGCTACCGGATGTAAATCAATCGCTCGCCGTTTTCGCCAATCCCGCGCCCTTAACGATCGCATTTATGTTTATCCTCAGTGCTGCGCTAGAGCGTTGTGGCGCTATTGATCGATTGGCAGGCATTCTCAGGCCAATGACCCGTCTCGGCTTTTCGGGATTTCTCCTCTTCATGATGTTCGTTGTCGGGGCGCTTTCGGCGTTCATCAATAACACACCGGTTGTCGTCGTCCTACTGCCCGTCATTCTATCCCTGGCCAAAGACTTGAACGTCCCGGCGTCTAAGCTGCTTATCCCCCTGTCGTTCTCATCTATCTTCGGCGGCACCTGCACCTTGATGGGCACGAGCACGAATATTCTCGCGAGTAACATCATGGAAAAGAGCGGGCTCGAACCGCTGGCGATGTTTGAGATCGGGAAGCTCGGTCTGCCATTATTTTTTCTAGGATCTATCTATCTCGTTTTTGCCAGTCGGAAGCTCCTGCCCAACCGTGAAATGCTCACCTCAATTTTATCCGAAGAAGAGCGGCAAGAATACTTCACCGAGGCATTCGTTCCTCAACACTCAGAGCTCGTCGACACGTCCTTAGCGGACTCGGGGATCTACAAAAAACGCGGCGTACGCATCATCGAAGTGATCCGTCGCGGCGTGCCACATCGCATCACAGATAAGTCGTTTGTTCTCAAAGGGGGAGACCGGCTGATGCTCGCCATCCGGCCTTCAGGCGTAGCGCAAGCCAGGGGTATCAAAGGCATGGAACTCTTTGGCGATGATCAGGTGGGGCTAGAAGAAATTGCATCGGATGAGGGACAAATCGTTGAGGGCGTTATCGGACCGAAGTCCACGATCGCTGGGCAAACAATCCGTGAAGCACATTTCCGTCAGTGCTTTCGGATGGTCGTGGTCGCCGTGCACCGCGAAGGCCGCAATCTCCGGGAACAACTGGACTCTACCCCGCTCACCTTTGGTGATACTTTACTCATGATGGGGACTCAGCCCGCCATCGAAAATCTCCGTAAAAGTGACGATGTGCTGCTGCTCGACAAGCCCCGCACGCCCAACGCCAGCATGGAAAGTAAGATGCCGCTGGTTTTGTCGACCGCTGCCCTTGTCGTGGGATTGGCGACGTTCAACGTGTTACCTATCGTACTCAGCACTTTGTTAGGTTGCTGCATTTTGTTCCTCTCCGGAATCATCACGCCCAAGGATGGCTACGCTAGTATCGACTGGGGCATCCTCATGCTCATTTACGGCATGCTCGGGATTGGACAGGCTTTGGAATCCACGGGGACGACGGAGCTGATTGCCAGATTTATAACTAGTGTGAGCGAACACCCTTGGGTACTTTTGGCTATCCTCTATTTCGTGACGATATTGTTTACAGAGACCCTTTCCAACAATGCGACCATCGTCATCATGGCTCCCTTGGCCATCTCCTTGGCTCAGTCTATCGGGGCCGATCCACGGCCTTTCGTTATCGCTACCTGCGTCGCCTCGAGTGCTAGTTTTTCAACACCCATTGGCTATCAGACCAACACTTATGTCTACTCCGTGGGCGGCTACCGCTTCTTCGATTTCGCCCGCATCGGCATTCCCCTTAACCTAATGTATTTCACAGCCAGCTGCTTCTTGGTGCCGCTGATTTGGGGATTTTAAGGAACGTAGAGACCCTTTTCGAATCAACGAGTCTCATACAAAATATGTGATTCAGATTCGTTGTCGCTATCGTGATCGTTGTCGTAATCGGCGCGGTTTCGATTACGAAGACGAAAACGACAACGATGTGTCGTCCTGAAATAGGTTGTCATTTCATACACGAAATCGAAACCAATGAAGGCAGCTAAGAAAG
>JABSRG010000033.1 GCA_013215165.1 Opitutales bacterium
ATAGACACGATCAACCGCTACAGCCCATCAATACTCAGGTTTGATCTCCGCCATCAGGTCTTATGGGATGGCTGTGACTTTAATTTTGAACCTAATCCTGCATTTGCAGATGAGTTCAAGCCGGGAGCATGGCGCCTTTGGATAGACCGACTGGCTGATGGAGACTTTAATGATAAGCCCTTTCTCCTTTACACAAATTTGGACGTAAGCCACGAGAGCACAATGTGGTCACTGGGGACTCCGAGTTCTGCTGCATCGAAGATTCGGCTAAGTGAACGCCACCGAATCCCACCAGAGGTACGACCCGATCCAGCTAAAGTTCATGTACCCGCTTATCTCCCTGATGACTTCGAAGTCCGCCATGAGATTGCTAGGTTTTATGAAGCCCTGGCTATCCAGGATCTCCAAGTAGGTGAAATACTTAGGGCTCTGGAAGCCTCCGGAAAGAGCGAAGACACCTATGTGATATATTTGACTGATCACGGTCGTGGGCTTCCCCGCGAAAAGCGCTGGCCCTACGCAGCGGGAATTCATAACGCCCTCCTCATAAAGGGCCCTGAAATCCAACCAGGCCAGGTCAGCAAGGACCTAGTAAGCTGGGTCGACCTCGCTCCCACCATCCTTTCACTCGCTGACGTCGAGGCACCTTCAGACTACGAAGGCCAGGTGTTTTTAGGATCAGAACCCTGCCCACCGCGCGACTACATTTTTGCGGGACGCGACAGGATGGATTGTATTTACGATCGTGTCCGAGTAGCTAGAGTCTCCCACCACCGCGTCTTCTCGTTGAGAAAATCTAAAACTGTCGACACGCCCCAGTGTTTGAATAGTCCGAAGAGATAGTCTGACATGAGGAAATTTGTGCTCATTAGACGCAGTAAAGTCGCGTCACAAATCAGCCAAAAACCGCTCCGCTTCTCTGGACCATCGTTGGATGCGATCAGCTTTTCTACAGATTCTTGTATTCTGAGAAACGCATAGCCCGTCGAAGCTTTTACCGCGCCTGCGGGTGTCCCTAGATAGGAAAGAGCCCCCTTAGCTTTATTGTGTAATCCCGGCAGAACAGACATAGGTATCCGCCCCAATTCCCGATGCTGAATGCGATAGCTGACTCCTTCATATCGATCCGAAAGATAGCAGCTCAAACCCTTCGCATAGTGCTCCTCCTGCCATAACGATGCCCCAATCACGGTAAATTCGATGAGTGCCCGATTAGGCGCAAGTGGTAGCACATAGACAAATTGCACTTCTCCGTATTCAGTAGGGAGAAAATCCATCAGAGTTGCCGAATCCACGTCAAAACAGGCCGCGTCCGTCTCGACCTCCCACCCAAGAAAATGCTGCCATCGAGCACGGGGATCCTCCTGAACAATTTGCTCAGCATCGGCAAAAGTCTGAACAATTCGTTTCCCCCGGAATTCTTTTCCATTCTCTAGGGTAAGATTTCCTGATGGCTGGGCAGGAATGACACCTGCCTGAATAAAGTCTATCCGATCGTCCCAAGCAATCTGCTCTCAATAATAGGCGTAAAACGCATCGCTGCGAATCATGCAATAATCGCGACCTTTTAAATGCGTCTCTACCGTTTGGTTATGCTTGAGCACCGATGCACGCTTCCAACGCTTAGAGATTAGCCCGTCAAACGCGTGTTGGCTTCCGTCACGAAAGCACCATGTTCGATCATATTCCCTACGCCTTTCCGGATCGATCAACAAGATACGTTCGTCTGGGCCACGAGTCTCCAAAAGACGGACAGCTAAACTCAAACCCGCAAGACCTGCACCACAGATCACCCAGTCCCGGTCCACGGCCTGAGTTGAAAACTTCATTACAATGCTCCCTTGGGCAAAAACAAAAACAGGGGTATAAAAAAGAGCCACTGTACGACAAAAAACCCTTTCACAACCCAGTCTTTTTCTAACTCACGGGAGCTGAAAAATTCTAAGATCAGGCCAAACAAGAAGCCTAAGACCCACCAGGCAATATAGTTCTGGAGAGGCACATCGCCGCCAGCCCATGACCAGAAATCCAGCTCGATAGCGACAGGTTCGATAAAAAAATCCAACGCTACCATCAAGGTCGCGCCTAATGCACATCTCCTAATTTTTCCTATCTTCAGCGGCCTCAACCAGGCCAACACTCCCCAGACCAGCAATGCCCAGTTAATCCCAATCACCCAAGGCACTCCGGCAATCTTCCAGCCTAATGTCGCTCCATAGCTGTAGTCTCCGAACACTAGACCCGTCGCCACACCTGCGATTTCTGCGAGAATACCCAAGACGCCCACCAGGAGCAAAAGACCGTTATCGCGCACCGATAAGCGACTTTGGCAAAATACGACCACAAATAAGCAAAGTAGCAAATTTCCAGGCGTCACCCACTCGAACCAGTCCCGAAGAGGCGTGAAAAAGCCAATGGCACCCACCAGATGAAACACCACGAGGATATAGATGCCTAACCAAGTTTTTTTACTCATTATTTTGTTATAAAATATTTCTTTGCCGCATCTGCAGCAATTTTCGCTGATAGTAAGACCAGAGGAATGCCCCCCCCTGGATGCACACTGCCCCCGACAAAGAGCAGTCGATCAATACGGCTCGTGCGATTGGGATGGCGCAAGAAAGCAGCAAATTTGTTGTTTGAAGCAGCACCGTAAAGCGCACCACGGTAACTGTGTGTTTTCGCCTCAATCTCTGGGGGCGACAGTGTAGCTTCGGTCTCTATCAAAGATTCAACATCATCACCTAGGCGCTCAGAGAGTTTCTTCAATATAGCTTCCCGCGCCCGCGCCTTGTAGTCGTCCCAGTTCACGTTGGCATCATGAGGGGCATTGATCATGACAAACCAATTTTCCTTACCATACGGTGCGTCTGTCGCCTCGCACTTCGAGCTGATGTGGATGTAGACCGTAGGATCGGGCGACGGAGCTTTGCTTGAGAACAAACCATCAAACTCCGCACGGTAATCGTCTGCAAAAAAGATATTATGTAGTCCTAATTTGGAAAACTCTTTTGCAATCCCCCAATAAAAAATGAGCGCCGAACTCGAACGCTCCTGAGAAAGGGTTTTTTCCGGTGCAGGCTGATTCGGCAACAGTCTCCGGTATGTGGGAACCACATCCATATTGGAAACAATCAAATCGAAAGAGTGCGACACGCCGTCAACTAACACGCCTTTAGCCGCCCTTTCTGCCACCTCAATTTGCTCCACTGTTTTGTTGAAATGAAACTCAACTCCCATCTTCTCAGCCAATTGCTGAAGCACTCTCGGAATCGCGCGTATCCCTCCTTTCGGGAAAAAAGAACCTACACCATGCTCGAGGTGCGGGATCATCGTCAATAAGCCCGGGGCACGGTAAGGGTCCGAACCGTTGTAGGTGGCAAATCGATTGAAGAGCTGAACGAGCTTGGGATTATTGAATGCCCGACGGTTATGGCTATCCATCGTACCAAGCAAATCGACACGAAAGATCTCTTTCGCCAATTTGAGTGTCCTCAGATTCGTCCAAGTTGAAAATTCATTCAGTGGGTTTTCCAAAAAAACCTTCCCGAAATGCTGGTAAGCGTGTGCCGCTTCATCCAGATACTTCAGCACCCGTCCCGCGTCTTCGCCAAAAATCTCTGAAGCGGCCTGGGCAAATTGTTTAGGCTCAGCCGGTGCTTCGAAGTGCAGTCCATCGTTCCAGAAATAGCGGCAAGCAATCGACTCTTCAGCATACTCAAATGCGGCGGGGTCCTCACCCGCGACAGCAAATAAATCATCTACGAGCTCCGGTAAGGTAAACAAGCTCGGTCCAGCATCGAAGGTGTAACCTGCCTGCTCAAACCAGGTAGCCTTGCCCCCTGCCGAAGGACCCGACTCGAACACGGTAACGCGAAATCCCTGGGCCGCCAAACGCACGGATGTCGCCAGTCCACCTAAGCCGGCCCCAACGATACAGGCGGTAGGTCTGGCTGTATTTTCCATGAGCATGAAAATACGAGAGCAGATTCTCGTCCCCACGCAACCCAGACTAGTGCCAATTCTTTATCGACGACCGCAAAAACGCAGCAGGCTCAGTCCGAACCGCACGAACAACCGAGCTTAGCAGCACCTTGCCCGTGCGCGCAGCGTGCCCGGCGGCACAACATGAAATTTCTTGTATGCGCACTCGCGAGTAAGACACCACCGAGGACGTTAAACCCCGTAATCGCATTGAAGAGGTCTCCCTCAGCAACGGCCGCACAATGAGGGCAAT
Source organism: Opitutales bacterium (assembly GCA_013215165.1). Taxonomy (NCBI): domain Bacteria; kingdom Pseudomonadati; phylum Verrucomicrobiota; class Opitutia; order Opitutales; species Opitutales bacterium. The sequence goes on from JABSRG010000033.1 coordinate 4,238, forward strand.
ACCCACCCGCGGCGATTTGGGAGTGACCCCACATCTCGTAAATTGTGATGCTCACCAGACAGGCGAGCCCAAACACACCCAATAAAAACACGGCATCGTCCTTGTGCCTTCGACAGCCCATGAAGACCGCTAGACTCGTCGTAGGCACCACCAATAATAACATCCATAAGTGAAAATTGGTGCTCACCCAAAAAGTCGTAGCGATGATGGGTAATGCCACAATCAGGAGCGGTGTCAGCAAACAGTGCACGGCACACAGCATAGACATCCCGATCGCCAGAGAATCGAGCCATCCATGGGACCTAGGGTCTATTTTATTGGTCGCTACACTCATCGGAAAAGCTTTCGAGTCACTTAATTCACCCAACCCCGTGCTACAAGTAACTCTGCAATTTGTACTGCGTTGAGCGCGGCGCCTTTCCAAATCTGGTCTCCAGAGACAAAAAGCGCCAAGCCATTATCGAGAACCAAATCCTTGCGAATACGACCGACCCCACAGGGTATACGGCGCGTATAGTTCATGGGCATCGGATAAACATTATCGGCTGGCTCATCGACCAGCTCCGCTCCTTCAAAGGCAGCCACCACCTCACGGGCTCGAGCCACACTCACAGGCTTTTCAAATTCCGCCTGAAGCGAGACCGAATGGGCCCGCATCACCGGCACACGAACGCATGTGGTCGATACGCGCAGCTCCGGCAGACTCATGATCTTCCGACTCTCTAGCGCCATCTTCATCTCTTCTTTGGTGTAACCACTGTCCTGGAAGACATCGACATGGGGAATGATGTTATCAAAAATCTGGTGCTTGAACGCATCAGGCCGAGGCAAGGGCTCACCGGCTGCCCATGCCTTTGTTTGGCTGACGAGTTCTTCCATGCCAGCTTGTCCGGCTCCGGAAACAGCTTGATAGGTAGAAGCAATCATCCGCTTCAGACCAAACTCTCGATGCAAAGGATAGATGCCCATCAAGGCCACAATCGTAGAGCAATTGGGGTTAGCGATGAGGCCTGAGTGCTGTTCAGCCGCCTCAGGGTTGATCTCGGGGACAATGAGTGGGGCACGCTCATCTTGGCGAAAAGCCGAGCTATTATCGATCACCACACAACCTCGCTTCGCAGCTTCCCATCCCATAGCCTTCGTCAGGCTCGAGCCGGCACTGAATAGTGCTAAATCCAGATCATCAAAAATAGCCTCTTTGGTCTCATCCACGGTGTATTCCACGCCTTTATAGGAGATGATTTTCCCCTTAGAGCGCGCTGATGCGAAGAGGCGAATTTCCTTGGCCGGAAAGCCTCTGTCTACTAATAATTCCAAAAGATCGCGTCCGACTGCGCCAGTCGCTCCGATGATTCCAATAGTATACGGTTGAGCCATGAGTCTTATGAAAAAGACCGCCTTGCATAGGTGGATCGAACAGCGTTGCCAAGACCTTTCAATGCACGCTTGGCCCGATACCGTATTAGTAGTCGAGATCGAGAAGCAGACCCTGACTCTCGTCGAAGCCGGAAAACCCGCACAAGTCTACACAGTCTCAACCTCAAAAAATCCCCCGTCCTGTGTAGAAAACTCCTTTGGCACCCCATCGGGCCTTCATGAGATTGCCGAAAAGATCGGGGCGGATGCTCCTGCGGGCACTGTTTTCGAGTCGCGCGTTCCCATTGGAAACATGTCCGACATGTCCCAAGACGAGCTCAAACCCAACCTGATCACATCGCGCATCCTCTGGTTGCGCGGGCTCGAGCCCGGAGTGAACGCCGGTCCGGGAGTGGATACCTATAACCGCTACGTATACATCCACGGCACCCAGCAAGAATACCGCATTGGCCAGCCGTTCAGCGGAGGGTGTGTCGAAATGAAAAACGCCGATATTATGGAGCTCTTCTCAAGAGTCGGGATCGGTACATGGGTTGCTTTCGATTCAAATATCCCGCTAAGTTAACTCCACCCCAACTTTTAATAAACAAACCCAACCACTGCCTCAAACCCATGTCTGAAAAACCAGTCTACATTATAGGCCACAAGAATCCTGATGCCGATGCTATCTGCTCTGCCATCGCCTACGCCTCCTTCAAACACCAGACTGGTCATCCTCGATTTCAGGCTGCTCGGTGCGGCAATTCCAACCCGCGCATCGACACCATCCTAGAGAAATTTGACGCAAGCCTGCCACCGCTGATCACCGACGTCACTCCCAAGGTGCGCGACATCATGGTGCGGGACGTCCTGAAGTGTAATCAGGATGCCACATGTGCAGAAGCACTCGACATTATCGACGAATACGATGTGCGCTCCATCCCTGTGGTGGATGAAGACGATCGCATCCAAGGACTGGTTTCCATCTTCAGACTCGGCGAATTCTTCATTCCAAAACGTCGTGAAACCAAAACCATGCGCACCGTTTCCACGAGTATATCCGCCATCGTCCAAGCGCTCAAAGCACGTGTCATTCACACATTTGATGATGAGACGGACGGGGACTTTTTCGTGCGAGTCGGTGCGATGGATATCTCCAGCTTCGGAGATTACCAAAAGGATGAGATTCCCGCCGACAAGAGCATCATTGTCGTGGGAGATCGTAAAGATATTCACGAAAAATGCATTGGCCTTGGGGTGCGGTTGCTCGCTGTGACGGGAGACTTGGAAGTCGATCCTGAGATCATAACAAAAGCAAAAGCAGCCGGTGTTAGCCTGATCATCAGCCCGTATGATTCTGCGAGCACCTCATGGATCATACGTTCGGCGACACGGCTGAACAGAATGTTGGATCGCAATTTCCAAACTTTCCGGGAAGACGACTCACTTGATTACGTAAAACGCAAAGTACAAGAAAACTTCTTTCCGTCTTACCCGGTAATCGACGACGACAACCGGATGGTCGGTATTTTTTCTAGAACGGACTTGATCAAACAAGCTGGGGCTGAGCTCGTTTTAGTAGACCACAACGAAGCGGGCCAAGCTGTAAACGGGGTGAAGGATGCCAAGATCCTCGAGGTCATCGATCACCACCGTCTGGGCAATCTACCCACCGAACAGCCCATCATGTTTATGAACATTCCCGTGGGCTCCACGTGCACCATTGTGGCAACTCTCTTTCGACGTGAAGGCATCACGCCTTCTCCGAGTATTGCAGGTATTATGATGTCCGGCATCATCTCAGACACTTTGAATCTCCGGGGACCCACTACGACCAAAGTGGACGGAGAAATACTCAGCTGGCTATCCGATATCGCAGGCATCAGTGCCGAAGATTTATCCGACATGATCTTTTCATCCGGCTCCTTGATTCTGAGTCACTCGGCTGATCGTGTCGTGCGCTCAGACTGCAAGGTCTATAATGAAGGACCGATTCGCTTTTCCGTCGCCCAAGTCGAAGAGCTCGGGTTTGCGAATTTTTGGGATAAAGAAGACATACTCAGTCAAAGCCTGAGAGAGTTTCGTGAAGGCGAAGATCTCTTTTTCTCGGTTATGCTAGTAACTGACATCAATACACAGGATTCACTTCTGGTAGTATCGGGACCCGACGAGATCATCGATAACATCACCTATCCAAAGGCTAACTTTAACTCGGATCACATCTTCGAAATGCATGGCATCGTTTCACGCAAGAAGCAGGTGATCCCCTACCTCACCACATTTTTACGCAGCCTAGGTATTACAGCGTGAGCGTAGAAAAGGGCTGTATGTATCAACTCAATCTTCTCAAATGAAGCTAGACGATGCCCTTCAAGCTCACGTCGCGTCGCCCGATTACGTTCCAGCCCGCATCGACGAATTAGCCAAAGCACTCAGACTGAATTCCAAGGCCGATCGCAACCGGCTTAGGCGTCTAGTCAGTCACCGCATCCACAACGGCACCCTAGCCAAGATCAAAAAAGAGCGGATATGTCTGCCCCGCGATGCCGACCTCGTTGGCGGCACAATCAGCTTTCGCCAATCCGGCTCCGCCTTGATCATCACTCAGGCAAAAAACGGAAATCACAGTGAAAAATACGATGTCCGCGCCGAGGATACAGGCACGGCGCTACATGGCGATCAAGTGATGGCTCGCAAGGTCCGCAACTTTCGTGGACGCTACCGCAATCAACGTAAGCGGAGAGGTGGAGCCTCCCAGGATGACAAACAATTCGCCAAAGTTCTCCAAGTCGTGGACCGGAAGAACAGTCAAGTCATCGGCACCCTCAAACGCTCAAACTACACCTGGTTTGTTATCCCCGACGACCCGCGGATCGTGCAGGATGTTCTAGTTCCAGACCCAAAAACACTCCGGCTCAAACCTAAGCCCAGAGTAGGCGATAAAGTGGTGGTCAAACTCTACGAGTGGAAAGAGCGCCATCTGAATCCCGAGGGGAAAATCGTCGAGGTGCTCGGAAAGTCACACACACCGATGGCGGAATATAAAGCGATTTTAGCCAAGTATCACCTCGATCCCGAATTCCCGACCAACGTGATGGATGAAGTAGCAACTCTGCCTGACAGAGTGCGCAAAGAAGACATTGGCAACCGACTCGACTGCCGGCCCTTATTTTGTGTCACGATTGACCCCCAGGATGCAAAAGACTTCGACGATGCCATCACCTTCGAAGAGCAGCCCGATGGCACACGACGCATAGGGGTCCACATTGCAGACGTTTCGGCCTATGTTAAACCGAGCACTGCCTTGATTCGCGAGGCGAAGAAACGTGGCAATTCTACTTACCTGGTCGGCACGGTTATCCCAATGCTTCCGCACAAACTATCCAATGGTGTCTGTAGTTTGGTCGAAGCCAAAGATCGTCTCACCAAGAGTGTTTTTCTGACTTTTGACAGCAAGAATCAGCTCCTCAAAACCGAATTTGCCAACACGGTAATCCACTCGCGCAAACGACTCACCTATGAGCAGGCTTTTGCCCTGCTTAAGGAAGATGACCTAGATGTCATTCGAGACTTGCCCACGCCCCCGGCTCACCAAACCGGTTTTGCTGGGCGCGTATTGAACAGCTTGGCAGATGAGGAGTTGAGCTTCTTACAAGACTTAGTGCGGAAACTCTGGGACGTGGCTGGCACACTACGCACCCGTCGGATGAAAAGAGGCAGCCTGGATCTGGATATGACTGAGGTGAAAATCTACGTCGATGAACAGGGGTATGCCGACCGTATCGAGTCCGTCGCTCACGACGAGAGCCATCAGCTGATCGAGGAGTTTATGCTGGCTGCCAACGAAGCCGTCGCCAAGGCCATCCGCGAGGCAGACCTCCCAGGCGTCTATCGCGTGCACGATCAACCCGACGACGACAAACTGAGTGAGCTTGAAGAAACCATGCTCACCCACGAGATCCGAACCGGGGACCTATCCAATCGTAAGCACATGACAGCGCTCCTCAGTAACCTTAAGGATCACCCTCAGGGCTACACCTTGCGCATCGAAGTTTTGCGGAGTTTGAAACAAGCTTGCTACCGCAACATACCCGATGGCCATTACGGGCTCTGCAAGGACGATTACACACATTTCACTTCCCCGATCCGCCGCTACTCCGACCTCGTCGTCCATCAAACGTTTGATCGCCTACTCAAACGCAAACGGCTGCCTTCAGCCCCGGCCAAATTGGATGCGCGTTATTCTGCCGAAAGGCTAGATGGGTTGTGCGAACACATCAGCATCACCGAGCGAAACTCGACTGATGCCGAGCGTGAGTCCGTAAAAATTAAGCTGTTAGAATTCTTTGAGCGCCAAATGGATGCCGAGGAGAAACGCCCCTTCGATGCCGTGATTACAGATATCAAGAACCATGGCATGTTCGTAGAACTTACGCCATCGATGGCTTTTGGCAAAGTGCCCCTTTCCAGCATGAAGGATGACCTTTATGTGCTTAACGGTGATGGAAAGACACTTATAGGACGCCGCAAAAAAAGGAAGTTCTGCGTGGGAGATCGGATCCGCGTCGTTGTTACGCATGTCGATCGCTTCCGGCGACTGATGGATTTCCGCCTGGCGTGATCGCTGAGCTTGTCCTGATTTTTACAATTAAAAGTTCAATGTAGCTGACTAAGGGGCGACTTTTAGGGACGCCACGAATCGCGATGCAGCAGGCCGGCTTGCCCGGTTATGCGTCCCCCCTTAGTCAAGATTCTCATCGCGCTGTGCGTCCTTATCGGACTCGCATGGCTGATCCGTGGGAGCGTCCAGACAGAAAGCTTTGTCCTAGACGCTACAGGGGCCCCACACTTGACCTCTCCCACGCGACCCACTCCGCTGGGCGTGACTGCGGCCACCCCAGCCGTTTGGCCGATCAACACTCCAGAAAAGTCTTGGTATAGCCAAGCACCTTTAGCTTCGGAAACGATTGAGCTCAAAGCAGAGCGTGTGCGAATTCATCGTCGCCTCATTCTACGGCAGGAAGACCAAGCCCCCATCATCCACGAGCGTGTGGTCTCAACTGTCCAGCCCGATGCACTGAGCGAAGAAACGTTTTACCGGGCAGACCGTATCCTGCTCTCGACACGCACCCCGGATGAAATCCTAAATAAAGTAAGCAGGCACACAGCAATCAGTGGCATAGAAGTGATGCGCTCGAGCCCAATACTTCGCGTGCGCTTAGACATTTCTGATGACCCATTTCTTCTGCCCGACCTAAAAAGCACATTGGAGACCGAGCACCAGGGCCTTATTATCGGCAGAGACTATTTGATCGCTACCGCTGCCATTGAGACAAATGATCCTCTCAGCGTCCACCAATGGCACCTCGGCGGCTCGGGGAATGATTATCACATACAAGCCTTTGATGGTTGGGAACAACGACGCCACGCTCGATCTGTTGTCGTTGCGATTCTAGATAGCGGTGTCGATATATCCCACCCCGACCTCGTTCCCAATCTCTGGGAAAATTCAGGTGAAATCGCTGGGGACGGAATCGACAACGACGGCAACGGCTACGTCGATGATGTGCACGGTATTTATACCAATCATCCTGAGATCGAAGTAAGCGACCCGAATGGACATGGCACCCACGTGGCAGGCATTATCGGCGCGCGGGGCGATAATAGACTCGGAGTCACCGGCATTGCTTGGCAGACGCAGCTCATGGCGGTGCGCTTCATGGGAGAAGACGGCTCAGGGTATCTCTCAGATGCCGTCGAAGGTTTTGACTATGCCCGCCTCAATGACGCTCGAGTGATCAACTGCAGCTTCGGCTCTCCCAGTAATAGCTCATTCATGCGCCGGGCTATCGAACGCGCACGAGACGCCGGCGTGGTCGTCGTCGCAGCAGCAGGCAATGACGGGTCCGATACCGACGTCGTCCCCGGCTATCCAGCACTCTACACGACCTCGAATGTGATCAGTGTGGCGAGCACTCAACAGAATGGAGCCCTATCAAACTTCTCTAATTTTAACAGCACAGACATTGATGTTGCCGCTCCAGGCTCACGGATCGCCTCCACCTATCCAGTCGACCAGGGCAGCTATGTCTACCTCTCCGGTACGTCGATGGCGACTCCCGTAGTAGCTGGCATGATCGCACTCCTGATGGAAGAAGAGCCCAATTTAGAAACCGTTGCTCTGATCGACCGTATCAAAGCGACGAGCCGAGTCCCCAGCCGTGGCCGACTGCCTGTGGCGAGTGGCGGGATCGTATCTTTATCCGGAGCCTTGAGCGGCACACCTCCAGCAAATCCTCCCACCATTTCCGACGAAATAGAAGAGCTAATCATTCCTGTAGGAAATACCCTCAGCCTGTCTCCAACAGTAAACAGCGATACCGATGTCGAATATAGCTGGATTGGCCCCGACGGCTCGTATTTGGGCGCGACACTCGGCCTTGAAATCAGTTCGGCTAACATCTCCGACAGCGGCATCTATAGCCTGACAGCTACCAACGAGGCCGGTAGCACACAGCGCAGCTGGAACGTCACGGTGATGACTCCATCCATGGAAATTGCAGCTTCGTCGGGAGCCCTGGAATTGCCATGGATATCATCCTCCGGACTGGAGTGGATCAACCAGACTAATCCTTACGTCATGCACAGCCCCGCCATGACTCATAATGAATCCAGCAGTGTATCGGTTTATGTAGACGGTCCCGGAACACTGCACCTGGAGTATTACGTCTCCTCAGAGGCTTATTTTGATTTCTTTGAGGTCAAAGTCGACGGGATCACAGTGCTCCGAAAGTCAGGAAATGTGTTTTGGGATTCACTGGCACTCGATCTCAATTCTGGGCAGAGCGTAATCACTTTTTCCTACGATAAGGATCACAGCGTGAGCCATGGAGAAGACCGCGTATCGATACGCAATGTCTGGCTCGAAGAAGAGAGCGCTCCTGAAATCATCCTCCAACCTAGAAACCTCACATTAGCCGCGGGGGAATCGGGAGTCGCCAGCCTCAGCGTCGATCACGCAATTGGCGCCACCTTTGTCTGGTTTCACAACGAAATTGAAATCGCTAATACACAACGACCCAAACTGGCCATAATCGGATCTCTAGACGCCTCGGGCAGTTACCATGTCGAGCTCGTCCACGGGACCAACCGTACCGTCTCGGACACTTTCTCTGTCCGACTCGTCGAAGACGATTCAGGAGAATCTGATGATAACTTATCCCCACTTCCGAACGAAACGCCAATCACTTTAATGGTCGGCGAGCTTAGAGTGGAGGTAGAAGACTCAAGGAATGGATTTAGTATTTCAGAAGCTGGAGATTGGCTTCTAAAGGGAGACACGCCGGTCTCGTTTAGCTTCAACGCGAGCGAGACTGGCGCCTTTTCCTTATCATTGAGCGAACTAGCTGATCTGACCTGGGCCGTGACTGTGGATAATGCAAAACAAGATCTGATCGCAGGGGAACCGGGAACGTACTGGTTTGCCGCCCAGGCTGGAGAACGCGTCACAATCACCGCGACCAATACATCTAACGAACCTGTAAGTTTTGTTTGGGACCTGAATCAATTTGTCCCCGACACTCAAGGCCCGGTCGCCATATTCACAGCACAGTCAAATGTCATAGACTCACTCCAAGATCTAGAATCGATATACAGCATCGTATCTGCGTCGACCTACTCAATCGATTGGACACTCACCCCACTGGAACAAGGCACTATCGTTGCCTCCAGTGACTCATCCATCCTCTCGCAGCTCGAAGCGGCGGAATATCGTTTTTCTATGAGCATCGATCACCCCGCAGGTGTCTTTGATCTGCCTGAAGTCGATCTAGCCTACGTCGGCGATAGATCCGGTCTTTTCCCCGATTCAGTTGTGCTCACCGGAAATTGGTATCAACACGCGCGCCTGGGACTCTATTACTTCGAATCGCTCCCTTGGATAATGACACCCCATAGTGGTTGGTGGCACATCGCTGAAATGTCATCAGATCGCCGAACCTTCTGGGCTAGAGACACAAGCTTGGGCTGGATAAGAATTGATTTAGCGACCTTCCCTTACGTCTGGTCCGATGAGAGAAATTCGTGGCTCTATCTATATATAGATGGAGCGGAACGTTCTGTGTATGCGTTCGACAAGGCGACTTGGATCGAATGACGCGGACGCAAACGCTTTGGCAAAGCGTCCCTTACACTACCTATCCGACCACTCTCTTAATGCCGCAGCAATCGCTTGCGCGTATTCCTCGACCATAGATAAACGCTGCCGTCCATCGATTTCACGATAGCCTTCATAATCTCCAGCGGCGAAATGAGTGTAGGCCGCCACACTGTTTGCCACATAGGGCTCAAGAAAGACCACGGGGGCTTCAAACCGACGATTCGCGGCCAGATTTCGCGCCCAAATATACCCTTCCTGGTCCACCTGGGTCGCGTTGTCTCCCGTGTAGGTGTAGGCCGGGAGATGCGTGGCCTCCTTGAGATGCCGCGTAAAAATCTCGGCCGCTGCCATTTCCTGCACGAAATCGCCATGCGCCATTTTTTGCAAAAGTTCTAGACGCGCGGCGTCTGAATCAAGCTCTCCACGCATATAGGTACCGTGAACGAGGACATGCAGATTGTTCTCGTCAACCAGGGTAAATTTCTCGGGGTCCGGCCAGGAGGTCCCATTAATATGAATGCACACCACCAGGTCCGGACGCGGACCGGCATTGAGAACACGAGCCCGCGCTTCGATTTCTGCACTGCGATAAAAAAGGCGCTCTGCCAGGCTCTTGATCTGGTCTTGCTGATCCTGAGAAATCGCATCTTTTGATCCGGCATCATTACCCAAAATAGCAGCACGGGCTTTCTCATAGAAATCGTCTGCTCTCTTCTTTGTAGCGGGCCGATCCCCTTCCCGCGTGAGGACAATGTCTATCGCCTCGTCAACCAGGAGCTCTCTCACGCGCTGAGCCACCCGCAAAACGACATCTCCCTCCTGGAAGACAGGCCCATCATCAATTTTGAAGTGTCGGTGTTCCATCGGTCCCCACTCCCCACCTAAATGGCCAGGATCTAACACCACGAAAAACGGAGGCTGAGGTTCGGGGCGTCGCACGTCCTTCAGTCGAGCAAATCCCAGCAAGTCTCCTGACTGGCTCCATATCTCGATACGCTCCTCGTCTTCAGAGACTTTGACGGCGTCTGCCCAGTCCAGATTCGGAGCGTATACCTCATTCATCCATGCCACCACCGTCTCTGGATCGGCATAGACGACGGTGGCCTCCTCGTTCTGGGGTCCACATCCCGACAGAAAAATCGAGAATCCGAGGGTTGCTAGAGTTATCCGAAATGACACTGTCATCGAAGTCATCGAATCTATCGACCCACATCCACACAGCAAAGCAATCATGAATCGCGCCATTTCTACCCTTACCCTCGCCTTGATTACAGGCCTCTCATTACCCAATGCAGCCCATGCAGGCTGGCTCGATTGGCTATTTGGTAAAGACGAGGCGAGCAGCGAAACAACAGTCGCCGACCCCTTAGCACACTTCACCGCTGCCATAACCGAGCAGGCAAAAGCGCAAGGAGGCAGCCTGATCAAAGACCTGGCTAAGGACATGAACGGCAGTGTTGCAACCCTCGCTTCATTGCTCGGCGGGTCACCTGAGCAGGTAAAAACACTCAATAACACCCTGGGAGCATTTCAGGAAAACTTCTCTGCGAAAGACTTCACCACCCTACTCACCAGCTTAAGTGGACTTACTTCAGGCGGACTCAATGAGGAACAGCAAGGTGCCCTAACCAATACCATGAAAGCTGCGACAGCCTTTGGTTTGCAGACATTTTTATCTGACAGTCCGTACAAATCGGACGTGGAGAAAGTGATCACTTCCTTGCGCTCTGGAAACTACGTCAGCGCCATTCAGCCAATGATAAAACTCTCTGAAAACGCCAAGCTCAGCCCGGAACACCAAGGCCTAGTCGACGCAGCGAAGGGCTACTTCCAAAAGCTTGGCAGCAGCAAAGCCCTTGATAGCCTTAAAGGGCTACTCAAATAAATACGCTCAAATATCTCCTCAAAGAGTCTAGATTCGGTGACAGACCCATCAGGCCTAATTGAAGGGACGGGGGGTTCTTTGCACTGGACCTACAACGATCACCATAAAAGAGAGGAGCTATTACTCGCTATCCCTGTTACCCGTTGGTACCCTTGTTGTGGTCGAGCCGCTGTTTCAATTGCACTCAGACCCATCACACACGAACCGCGTGTTGATGGCACCGGCTGACATAAGCTTTACAATTTGACTACAAAACACAGTGTCTATCACAGATCCTCAGAAATGCGCTTTCTCTCCCTGCTTCTCCTTCTCCCCGCTGCCTTATACTCATTTAACGTCGGCAGCTTTTTATACTGCATCGTCGACTCGGAGAATAGTGAGAATGATATGACAGTTTCATTCATTCCACAGATAAGCCACACGATCTCCACGACTACGCCTCTAAGCACAAAGCAGAACTCGTCGAGCGAACGATTGCTCTCCAGCAGTATTTCCACCGACATCGCGCCTTCCTCCGCAGTTGAGTTGAACACTCAGCTGATTGATACAGATTACACGCTGACGGATTTAGAGACATCGTTCCTCGAAGACGATTTCGATGAATTTTCCTTCGAACTGGAGGAGTAGACTCGGAAAACTTACCAACAACTCGCGTGAGCAGTATTCATACAGCCTCCACCCTACGTCCGCTTCGCTAGAGACACAAAGAAACTATTTCCGGCGTCCTTTCTGCGCCTTCCGCGGCTCGATCATCTATCGATCCGACCCCCTCCATCGCCTTAAATCTCTCAAGGAGGCGCCAAGGCGCGGAGAAAAGTTTTACCAGTCTCATTAAGAGAAGATGCTCGCAGATGCTTTGCTCTAGTATTGGTCACGATTCGATGCAGTTGCTAAAATATTAATCGCACAAGAAGGCGGCGCTTGAGACGGGACTCTTTCCTGCGCCGAAGCCCGGTAGGCTTCAATAAAGAGTGTCCCGCTCAGCGAGGGAAGTAACGGCGATTGTTCCCGGCGCGAGTTGTGTTTTCTGAGAAGGGGATAAAAGATTCGGTCCAGATCAGAGATTCTTGCCATCTGCGCATACACCCTCGACGTTGAACAAAAGAAAGGACTTGTGCTCCTTATCGATAGGGATACCGTGATACGATGGAAACAGTTACGATATCTCCGAAATTCCAAGTTGTTATCCCACAAAAGATTAGAGAACAGCTCGGCTTGCGCTCTGGCGAGAAGGTCCAGATGATTCCTTTCGATGGTCGCGTGGAAATTATTCCCTCGAAGCCGATGAAGCAGATGCGAGGATTTGTGAAGGGCATCAATACTGAGATCGATTCAAAGTAGCTTGAAATGAATATCGTAGATTCTTCTGGATGGCTCGCGTATTTCGCCGATGAGCCAACCGCTGATTTCTTTGCTGAGCCGATTGAATGTGTGGAGGATTTACTTGTTCCATCCATAACTCTTTACGAAGTATTCAAAGTCTTACTGCGAGAGGCAGGAAAAGATCGGGCTTTCCAAGGGGTAGCTGTGATGCTCCAGGGGCGGATTGTTGAGCTTAACACGGAGTACTCATTAGAGTCCGCAGCGATAGGGCTCGCGGAGGGGCTGGCTGTAGCAGATTCGATTATCTATGCGACCGCGTTGAAATGTGATGGAATTCTATGGACTCAAGACGTTCATTTTGAGGGTAAGGCAAACGTGAAATATACTTCAAAAGTAACTGAGGCCTAACAAGAATGATTGAGAGGGCGGCGCAGAACGTGATCCCTTCTCATCATGGAAAACGCAAACAGTCTCGTCGCGTCGACAGAGAGAACAGGTTGGTCTGTAAGTGGATAGAAGAAGATCGATGCGTGGTTTTCCTTCAATGTCGGTACCACTACGAACGCAATTAGAACAAGCCTGGATATATAACACAGATTATAGGCCGCAAGATTGACGGTTAGGTGTCGTGCAGGTATGAAGAGGTTGAAACAGTGGGGACAAGTCCCCAACCCAACTGCCTTTGTTGTAGTCGCCTCAACTACAACCACTGGAGCCGAAAAGCAACAACCCGAAAAACTCCCCGTCCTTTCAATTGCACCCGTGCAGGCAAAAGCAACAGGGGTCGGATCAAAAGATAACCTGCCTAGTCCCAATCAAAGACCAGCTCGCGAAAGCAATCTGTGCCCATCTGAGAAATCCGCGGTTAAATCCAAATTACGCAATAGATCGCGGCAGATGAAGCAGAGCGACACTAATGAAAACAGATTAGCGTGAATTCGCGTCCATTCGCGGATGAATTGAATCACCGATTGGCCCGACTGGTCTCTACAGCCAGCTACGCCCTGCGAAAGTCGACTGGGGTTTTTCTGCGTGGAAAGCAAGTGGTGCACACCTCGCACCCGTGAGCTGCTCCATCACACACACGCCGGGCCTGACAGTGCTCACGACCGTAAAAAATAATTTGTAGGTGGAGCTTATTCCAGGAGTCTCTTGGGAAGATTCGTTTCAAATCTTTCTCGGTCTGAGCCACGTTGCGCCCGTCTGAAAGCTTCCAACGCTGGGCGAGCCTATGAATGTGGGTGTCCACTGGAAAGGCAGGCACGCCGAAGGCCTGAGACATCACCACACTGGCCGTTTTGTGCCCCACCCCAGGCAAGGCCTCAAGCTTCTCAAGATCTGCAGGCACCTCTCTGTCATATGCATCTATTAAGATCTCAGAAAGTCGGTGGATGTTTTTCGATTTGGCAGGCGACAAGCCACAAGGACGGATAATCGCTTGTATATCCGACACTGTCTGCCTCGCCATGTCGGCTGGGTTATCTGCCAGAGTAAAGAGGCTGGGCGTCACTTGGTTAACGCGTTCATCCGTGCATTGCGCAGAAAGCAATACCGCCACAAGCAAGGTGTATGGATCCTTGTGATCCAGTGGAACCGGAGGATCCGGATAGAGCCTGTTCAACAGCTCAAAAATGTATGCTGCCCGTTCTTTTTTCAGCATATGTCAAAGCTTAGCAGCCTTATTCACTCGAGCTGTAGAAATCGTCGATCTTTTGAGCCACATCGCGGTAGCCGATATCAGCTGAATAAAGTTTCTTATACTCTTCTATAGCAGCGGTCTTATCTCCTTTGAGCTCCCAGCACTGAGCTAGCTCATACATGATCTCCTTCTTGAGATCATTCATGATCTTAAGCTCCGAGTTGGCTGTGTTCAGCTGTTCCGCTGCAAGATCGAAAATACGCTTGGTTTTGAAGGCTTTGCCCAAATTCACGAGAGACTCGATGCGCACCTTAGGGTTGCGCTGAGAGATTTGGAATTGACCAATCGCTTGATCCAACTCCCCCTTTTCGAGAAGCAAAACGCCGTAATCGTAGCGATAGCCGTATTCGTTAGGATACTTTTCAACCAGCTCTTTTGCCTGGTCGAATTTAAAGTCCACGAGCTCTTGCTCTGCTTTCTGAAGAGATGCGTTGAGTTCACCATTGTTCGGATCGCCGTCCAGCAACTGTCGACGTTCTTCAATGACTGCCTCGCGTTGCTCGATCTCAAAACGTTGCTGCAGTTTCTCGAGTGCTACATCTGCCCCACCTGCGTCGGTCTCGCGTGCTTTACTGATCCACAAGATAGCATTCTCAAAATCACCCAGTTTGTGGTAATTATTAGCAAGGTCTCGCATGACGTTGATGTTACCCGGCTCGTCCGCTGCCTTGGTCAAGGCAGATTTGATAAGGGATTCGATAGCGTCTTTCCCTGTAACAGAGCGGCTGGCTTGTTCCAGCTGAACCGCTTCTTCTTCATCTTTGAGCTTGTCACGGAAGTCGTTGTCCTCCTCCCATTTGCCCTCTTCAAGTGACTGAGCTACTGAAGCACGTCGAATGATGGTTTGGGCATCCCCGTCAGAAGGGGCAATACGGATAACTGAATCGCATTTCTTAATGGCCTCTTGAGTTTGCCCGATCTCGATGAGTGCATTGGCAAGTGCCTTAAGGTTTTCTACATTCTCAGGCTCCAGCTCTTCGATACAGGTGTAAGCGAACACGGCAGTGTTAAAATACTTCAGCTCTTCCGCGGCCTGTCCGAGAAACTTATGCGCCATGACATTAGTCGGATCCTCCGTAAGCATGGCCTCTGCAGTTTCCAATACCCGTTTGGGATCCTTTTTAACCTTAGACGCTCCTCCGAGTGCGAATGGAGCGGAGGTTACCTTGGCAAAAAAACGTTTGGCCGCTGAACCCTCGCCAGTCGCGAGCTTTTGGGCATCCCGTAACACCTTGCGGACATCGTAAAGCCCCGGAAACCGTTTCAATATGTCGGTGCAAATGGGAATGGCGTAGGAGGGGTTACCTTTATCTATCGCATGCCGTGCGTTTTGCACCTGTTTTTGAAGACGGGGGTCAATATTTGAAAGGGGCTGTTCAGACATGTGGGTTATTGTTGGGGAGAGCAGGGACCAATATCGGAATAGAAACTAGATCAATACTCGGCTTAGCCTGTTATTCCTAGAGTGAGAATGTAAAATTCATTCTTTCATCGATGCAAAGTCAAAGACCTAAATTTCGCCACAGGCGTCGAGACTAAGATTCCCGGCTAAAATCCGCCTCCAACGCCTGTTTCAATGTGGTCATACAAGCCACCACCGTATCAGACTCATTCGCCTCGACGAGCAGCCTTAATACATGCTGTGTTCCGCTGTAACGGGCGAATAAGCGCCCCTGCCCCTGCAATCGACTCTCCCATGACTCGATCGTTTCCTGAAGGTGGGTCAGCTGCTCCAGTGGTCTTTTCTCTTTGACGGGGATAGAGGCCGTCTCTTGTGGAAACAACGATACCCGCCGAGCGAGCTCCGTTAGCGAAGAACGGGACTCTTTCAACAGCTGCATCACGCCAACCGCGGCCAAGAGGCCGTCACCTGTAGTCGCCCATTTCGCTATAATAATATGCCCGCTATTTTCACCGCCACAGCGCGCTCCGATCACGCGCATCCGCTCCGCTACATAACGATCACCGACCGCCACGCGTTCCATCACCCCTCCCGCTTGGGCAATGGCCTGATCGAGCCCCATGTTGCTCTGGATCGTCCCAACGAACGCAGTCCCTTCGCCACCCGCGCGGACCTCGGCGAGGCCCAGCACTCCCAAAAGCTGATCGCCGTCGATTAAAACTCCATCCGAATCGATGAAGACAACACGATCTCCATCTCCATCATGAGCAATTCCAAGATCGAATGCTCCAGCTGCGACGTGAGCCTGAACGACCTCGGGATACTCACTCCCAACCCCTGCGTTTATATTGTTTCCATCTGGAGCCGTGTGCAACGACCCCACCGAGGCTCCAAGTCGACTCAAAATCTCTGGAGTGGTCTGGAAAGTCGCGCCATAGCCGCAATCCACCGCAACGCGTAGTCCCGAAAAATCTAGATCGCCCAACAACTCGACGATGCTGTCGATATATGCCTGTGCGCCATCGAGAGTTTGAGAGAATCGACCGTCAACAGAGAGGTCGCCTGGTACACGATCGATATGAGCTTCAATTTCCTGCTCATCCACATCACTCAATTTACATCCGCTGCCATCAAAAAGCTTAAAACCGTTGTCCTCAGAGGGGTTGTGACTCGCCGAAACCACCACTCCCGCGACGCATTGCTTTGCGATTACCAAGCGCGCCACCGCCGGTGTGGGCACGACGCCGACATCTACTACCTCAAATCCCTCACATGCCAGACCCTGGGCAATCGCAGTGGATAGGCTTAACCCACTCGCGCGCGTGTCACGACCGATCAAGACCTGCCTTTTATTTGAATCAGACTTCCGTAGCCATGCACCCAATCCCGCACCGAAACGGAAGGCCCACTCCTTGCGCATAAGTGGGCCTCCCACGGGGCCCCGCACGCCATCTGTTCCAAAGTATTTTCGCATCCTCAACCCTGATGCGCGGCGCGCGCAGATTCCATCCAGCGAGACACTTGGCCTGCATCCATTGCATCCCGAGCATAAGCAATTCCGGCCGCAATCGAATCGACTCGCTCGGCAACATAGAGGCCGATTCCTGCATTCAATAAGACAGTATCGAGTAAGCCACCCGAGTCTTTTCCAGAGAATAGCTGCTGCAGGCGTTCAGCATTTTCTTCAGGGGAACCGCTCACGACGTCTCCAAAGCTCGTTTCTGGCAGATCAAAATCTCCAGCAGACCAGACTCCTTCTCGTCCGCTCAGTTCTCCCACCCCAAAATACTGTGTCGACCCCGAGGTAATTGCTTTATCGACAACTTCACCGCTCGAAGCCGTGCCATGAACCACGAACGCTCGCGCCCGATCAAGCTGCTGCAACGCCCGACCAATTGGCTCAACCAAGCTCGCTGCATACACACCCAACACCTGATACTTCGGCTGCGCTGGATGAATCAGTGGACCGAGCACATTAAAGACGGTTAGTTTTCCCTCTGCGGCCAGAGCCTTCCGCACAGGAACGATGTGCTTGAAGGCCGGATGATAAGACGGAGCAAAAAAGAAACCGAAGCCGGTTTTTTCAATTAAATCGGCAAGCTCGTCCTCGCTGCGATCCCAACGAAATCCCAAAACCTCTTGAATATCGGCTGTGCCTGAGGGTGTCGTCGCACCGCGGTTTCCGTGTTTCATGACACGCACACCGCAGGAGGCTAGGATGAAGCAGACGGCTGTCGAAATGTTGAAAGCATTGGAACGATCACCGCCCGTGCCCACAAAATCAATTGCAGTATCCGCGAGCTTTTTAATGCGCTCACTCGGCTGGACCGCTCTGGTTCTAAACTGCGCTGCTAGCATCGCTATCTCAGCTGGCGTTTCGCCTCGCGCGTGCAGTGCCACCAGCACTGCCTTCTTTGCCGCAGCATCCACTGCCTCGTCGATCAATGCCAAGGTCAGCAGTGCGACATCAGCTTCCTTCATTGTAACCCCGTCAGCAATCGAAGCGACCAAAGCGTTTAGAGAAGAGTCGTTCATCAGTCCAAACAAGCTGTCGCTAGCGAATTGGTGCAAGCGCGATTTTGAGTGATCATTGACACCCCTTTTACGGCGAAGAAACTCAGTTCATGCTCGGCGACACCGCCATCATCACTAACGGGGCAGCAGCCTTCCTCGTTGGCATGCTCACCAGCCCACACTGCTTACTGATGTGTGGACCGCTGTCTTGTGGACTCTTAGGCGGGCCAAAGCAATCTGCCGAGCAGACCTTATTTTCCCGTTCAGCTTATCATATTTCGCGGGTGTTATCCTACGGTATCGTCGGTGCAGTGGCTGGCACACTCGGATACGCGTTCATGCAAACGACTGCATGGAGCCTCCAGCCCTTACTCCCTTGGGTATTTGTCGCCCTCTTGCTCGCCTTTACGTTTCGCATTCACGCGCACATCCCTAAGCCACCCTGGGCTGCGAAGTTCGCTCAAAGCATGACTCTGCATACGCGGTCCTGGCCTCCAGTATTCCAAGGCGTGTCGCTTGGGCTGATCACCCCGATGCTGCCGTGTGGTCCGCTCTACTCTGTTTTTTGGATCGCAATGATGGCGAGTAGTCCATTGCTCGGAGCAGAACTTGGCCTAGGCTTTGGTTTGGGCACCATACCGCTTCTCTGGTTGGGACAGCATGCATTTACCCGTTTGCGAAAAAAATTCTCCGGTCGCTGGATCAGTCGCCTTCAGCGATCTGTCGCTGGCATGGCAGCTTTGGCCATCGCCCTAAACGCACTCAATTTTGATGCTGATAGAATTCTAGAGCTCTGCGGTTTCTGACAGATTCCGCAAATTCCTGCCCAACGTCATCAGGAATGCGCAGACGCTCGGGTAAAGCGGGATTTTTTTGTAGCTTTTCCGCGACCGCATTTTAACCTCAACTGTCTTTGCACATGGACGAATCAACTACGCCCGAACCCACCCCAACCACGCCCAATGAAGAGGCCTACGATGCCTCAAAGATCCAGAAGCTCGAAGGGCTCGAGGGCGTCCGCAAACGTCCCGATATGTATATCGGTGACACCAACGAGCGTGGCCTCCATCACTGCGTGTTCGAGATTGTCGACAATTCGATCGATGAGGCACTAGCCGGCTACTGTAAGGAGATCCAAGTGCACATCCACAACGACGGTTCCCTCTCTGTTGAAGACGATGGCCGCGGAATTCCTGTAGATATCCACCCCAAATACGGCATCCCTGCTCTCGAACTGGTGATGACGAACCTGCACGCTGGCGGAAAGTTCGGCAAAGGCGCCTATCAGGTATCTGGAGGTCTCCATGGAGTCGGCGCCAAGTGCGTGAATGCAGTTTCTGAATGGTTTGAAGTCGAAGTCTCGAAGAACGAACAAGTCTACAAAATGGAATTCTCTCGGGGTAAAACTACCGAGAAAATGAAGGTCATCGGCGCGACAAAGAAATCCGGAACTAAGATCTCATTTCTTCCTGACCCCGAGATCTTCGAGACCACACGCGAATTTAAATACGAACTCCTCGCCAAACGTCTTCGCGAGCTGGCATTCCTCAATCCCGGCATCCGCATCATCATCGAAGACGAGCGCATCTCAAAAAAAGAAACGTTCTACTTCGAAAATGGGATCGCCGAATACGTGAGCTTCCTCAATCAGAGCAAGCAAATCGTTCACGAGGAAGTGATCTGCTTCAACGGGGAAGCCGATTCACCGAACCCCGACTTGGATGCCAAGATCGTCGTTGATATCGCCTTCCAATATAACGACGGCTATTCCGATCAGATTTTTTCCTACGCGAACTCGATTCACAATATAGAAGGCGGCACCCACCTTTCTGGTTTCCGTACGGCTTTGACGCGTGTCATCAACGCCTACGCCAAAAACAACAGCCTGGTCAAAGAAAAGGACCCCTCATTCACCGGTGATGACGTCCGCGAGGGCCTAACCGCTGTTATCTCAGTCAAAGTCCCAGAACCGCGCTTTGAAGGACAGACTAAGACCAAACTCTCCAACAGTGAAGTCGATGGGATCGTCCAACGCATCACCGGCGAAGAGCTTAAATTTTATTTCGAAACCCACCCCAAGGAAGCCAAGCGCATCATCGACAAATCGCTTAACGCAGCACGCGCCCGCGAGGCGGCTCGAAAAGCGCGCGAAACTGTCCGCAAGAGCGCCATGGTCTCGGGCGGATTGCCCGGCAAATTGGCAGACTGCTCTGAACGCGACCCATCGAAATGCGAGATCTACATTGTAGAGGGTGATTCCGCAGGCGGTTCGGCCAAACAAGGCCGCGACCGCGGCTACCAAGCTATTTTGCCCATTCGCGGCAAGCTTCTAAACGTCGAGAAAGCGAGACTCGACAAGGTCCTCAATAATCAGGAAATCCGCACCCTTATTACCGCAATCGGTACCGGCATCGGAGATCATGAGGGCGACGGCGCCTTCGACATCTCAAAGTCGCGCTACCATAAGATCATCATTATGACCGATGCGGACGTCGACGGCGCGCACATCCGCACCCTGCTACTCACTTTCATCTACCGGCAGATGAAGGGTCTCATCGAGGCGGGCTACGTCTACATCGCTCAACCCCCTCTTTACAAAATTAAGCGTAAACGCCGCGAGCAATACATCGACCACGACAACCAGCTGAACGAAATCCTTCTCGAACTGGGCACTGAAGACGTCACGCTCATACGTAACCGCGATGACCACCAGTTCCCTGGGGGCGAATTAGAGAAATTTATCGCCCTACTTGATCGCATGGAAACCCTTGGTCGCGGTGTCGAACGTTATGGTTGCGCGCTGTCACAATACCTCGACCAAAAAGATGAGGATACTCTCGAATTACCCCGTCACGTCGTGCGCATCCGCACCGGAAACGACGAAGAATATAACTTTGTTCGCACCGAAGAAGAATTGGCTGCGAAATATCAAGAGCTCGGCTTTGAGGATATTAATGACGAAGTGCTTATCCGCCAAGTCACTCGCGACGAGCAGCTCATTAACCAGCGCATCACTGTTCACGAGATATTCGAAGCCAACCAGATGAGTAAGCTGCTCATCCAGCTCCGCGATCTTGGGCTCGATATCAAGCAATTCACACCGTCGGAAGAGGCACGCTACCGTCTTGTAGAAAATCTGGGCGACGAGAAAAAAGAGTCCGTCACCGAGCTCCACACTATTCTCGAACTCATCGAAAACATCCGCCTACTCGGCCGCCGGGGCCTCTCCATCCAGCGCTACAAAGGACTGGGCGAAATGAACCCCAAACAGCTCTTCGAAACCACCATGGATCCGAAGACACGTAATCTCCTCAAGGTTGACATCATCGACGCTGCCCTGGCAGATGCCACCTTCTCGATGCTGATGGGCGAAGACGTAGCCAGCCGCCGCAGCTTCATCGAGGACAATGCCCTCAACGTCTCTCACCTCGACGTCTAAAATTCCGCCGCTGCTCACTGCTACGAACCGGCACTAACCGTTTTCTTTTCTCTTTTTCATGTCTGACGCCGAAACACCCGAACGTCTCGTCAATACGAACATCACCGAAATTATGGAATCGGCCTACATCGACTATTCGATGTCGGTCATCGTTTCCCGTGCCCTTCCCGATGCTCGCGACGGCCTCAAGCCTGTCCAACGCCGCATCCTCTATGCGATGCTGCGCGAAGGTCTGCTTCACAACAGACCCTTTGACAAGTGTGCTGGTGTGGTCGGTGAAGTGCTCAAGAATTACCACCCGCACGGGGATACTTCGGTATACGACACCCTCGTTCGCCTGGCTCAACCCTGGGTCATGCGCTACCCACTCATCGATCCACAGGGCAACTTTGGCTCCGTCGACGGTGATTCTCCAGCAGCCTATCGTTATACCGAGTGTCGCCTCACCAGCCTCGCCGAGGAAATGCTGCGCGACATCGACTCCGACACGGTAGACTTTGTCCCCAACTACAAAGAGTCGACTACTGAGCCCAGCGTCCTGCCCGCCTCGTTCCCGGAGCTGCTCGTCAATGGTTCCACCGGCATCGCGGTCGGAATGACGACCAACATTCCTCCGCATAACCTCACCGAAACCATCAATGCGGTATGCCTCGTGATTGATAACCCCTCGGTTTCCATCGAAGAGATTATGGAAGTCCTGCCCGGACCTGATTTTCCAACCGGTGGCACCATCAACGGGTTTTCTGGAATCGACTCCTACATGAAGACGGGCCGCGGCATCGTCCGCATGAAAGGCACCATCACTGTCGAAGAGAACAAGGATGGCAAAGAATACATCCTCATCACCGAAATCCCCTATAACGTCAATCGAGCCACGCTGGTCGCCAAGATCGCCGAATTGGTGAACGATAAGGTGATCGAAGGTGTGTCTGAAGTACGCGATGAATCCGACGAAAACACACGTGTCGTCATCGAGCTGAAACGCGGCGAAATTCCCCGTGTCGTCATCAACAAACTCTACAAGCACACGGCCCTCGAAAGCTCATTTGGCGTCATCCTACTCGCCCTAGATAACCGCCGACCCAAGCAGATGAATATCCGCGAGGTCATACAGTGCTATGTCGATCACCGCCGCGAAGTCATCTACCGCCGCACCCTATTCCTACTCCGTAAAGCTGAGGCCCGGGCCCACCTGCTTGAGGGATATCGCATTGCCCTCGATAACCTCGATGACTTCGTCCGCATCATCCGCGCCAGTGCCAGCCGCGACGAAGCCAAAGCGAGCTTGATGGCGAAATACCCCATCACTGACCGCCAGGCGACCGCCATCCTTGAACTGCGCCTCTACCAACTCACGGGTCTAGAACGCGAAAAGATCGAGGAAGAATACGCCGAGATCATGAAGACGATCACTGAGCTCAAAAAGATCATCGAGAACGAGGCCATACTCCTCGGAGTCATCAAGGATGAACTCATTCAAATCCGTGACAAGTATGGTGACGAGCGCCGCACCCGCATCGAAGCAGCAACTGACGAGATGCGCATGGAAGACCTCATCGCTAACGAGGGTTGCATCATTACGGTCACCCACAAAGGCTTCATCAAACGCTCCGCTGTAGACCTCTATCGCTCACAAAAACGGGGTGGCAAGGGCATCATCGGCACAGGTTCTCACGATGAAGACTACGTAGAGCACCTCTTCACCGCTAGCACCCACGACACCATTCTCTTTTTCATGAGTAATGGCCGGGTCTACATGGAAAAAGTTTACAACATTCCCGAAGGCAGCCGGACCTCCAAAGGCCGCATGATCGCAAACGTCCTCGAAATGCAAACTGAGGAAAAAGTAGCCGCCATGATCTGTATCCCAGGCTTCGAAGAAGACGTGCATTTCGTCAAGTGCACCCGCAAAGGCGTCGTCAAAAAAACCCACCTTTCGAACTACAAGCACATCCGCCGAGGCGGTACCATCGGTATCAACATCGACGAAGGCGATGAGCTCTGCAACGTCGTGCTCACCACGGGAGACGACGAGCTCATCATCATCACTCAATCCTCGCAAGCTATCCGCTTTCACGAGTCCGACTTGCGCGATCAAGGCCGGGCAACACGCGGCGTGACTGGCGCGCGCTTTAAGCACGAAGACGACGAGGTCAAAACCATGGAGGTCGTCAACCATGAGGAGACCCTCCTCACCGTTGCCAGCAACGGCATGGGCAAGCGCACCGAGTTTGACGAATACCGCAAAACCGCGCGCGGCACTAAAGGTGTGACTGCCATGAAGGCCGATACCATCGCGGGTGCCCTAAGTGTTTCTGAGGAGGACGAAATCATGGCTATCACCCTAGGGGGTCAAACAGTCCGCATGCCCGTGAAAGACATCCGTATTATCGGCCGCGCCACCCAAGGCGTGCGCTGCATCAACCTCGCCGACGGCGACACCGTTATCGGCATATCCAAGATTATCGAAATCGACGAAGAGGAAGCTTAACTAGTCCGGTGAAGAAATGAGAGTTTATCTAGATAACTGTTGTTTCAATCGCCCATTTGATAATCAAAACCAACTAAGAATACGCCTAGAGACCGAAGCTAAGCTCGCAGTTCAAGCACTGATCCATGCAGGTAAACTAGAACTTGCATGGTCGTATATTTTAGATCTGGAAAACGCCGCTAATCCATTTCCAGAAAGACTAGAGCGCATTGCTACTTGGAAAGCGCTGGCCGTGATTGATATTTCAGAGTCCGCGGATGTTTTAGACTCTGCCAATGCGTTCCTCGGTTTTGGTTTGCGCAGTAAGGACTGCCTTCATCTAGCTTGCGCAATCCAGGCTAAATGTTCAGTTTTCCTAACGACAGATGATGGGATTCTGAAAAAGAGCGAAAACCTGAGCGAAATCCGGGTTTTGAATCCTGTTTCGCACATCACCGATTCCAGCAAATGATTACGGACACCGAGATCAAAGTTAAGGGCCTCAGAGCACTCTCAAATGCTCTGGGTGAAGTTGAGGCTGAACGCTTCATTAGTCTTATTTTGAAGGAGCCTTTTGATTACTCCCAATGGCAAAAAGATCTATTTGCTGGACAGTCGGTTAAGGAGATCAGTGCAGCCGCGACGAAATATCGTGAAGCCACTGAAAAGAATAAGAAACTATAGGACGCCTACATTTGGTATTCCCCATGTAAGGCGCTATCGAAGCTCCTTCCTCCACCCATGCTAGAAGTCAAAGAGAAACCAAAGATGGTCGAGCGGGCCTTTTTGGTCGGTGCTGTCTTTCCCCGTGAATCGATGGAGGAAGGGGAACAACTTCTCGACGAACTCGAAGAGCTGGTAGAGACCCTCGGCATACAGGTTGAGCACAAGGAGCTCGTTAAAGCCCGCGAGCATAATCCCAAATTCCTTCTTGGTACTGGTAAGACAGAAGAGCTCATCGGCCTGGCCAAGGCCAAAAAGTGCGATGTCATCATATTTGACAACGAGTTATCTCCCAGCCAACAGCGTAATTGGGAAAGCATGGAAGAGAAAGTGGCCGTCATCGATCGTCAGGAGATTATTCTCGATATCTTCAATGTCCGTGCCCAAACCCGAGAAGCGCGTCTCCAAGTAGAACTCGCCCGTGCCGAATACAACCTACCCCGCCTCCAGCGCGCCTGGACCCACCTCGACCGCCAACGCGGCGGGGGCGCCACCCAGCGCGATGCGGGAGAAACTCAGCTCGAGCTCGACCAACGCATGGTCCGCGAGCAAATCGCCCGACTCAAACGCGAACTGGGTGTCGTAGTCAAACAACGCGAAGTCCAACGCAAACAACGGCGCAAAAAGCCCGTTCCCTCCGGAGCCTTTGTCGGTTACACCAATGCTGGAAAATCCAGTCTCTTGAACAAAATGAGTGGAGCGGATGTCCTAGCGGAAGACAAACTCTTCGCAACGCTCGACCCAACCTCCCGGCGCACCAAACTCCAGAACGGCCAGCACCTCGTTCTGACGGATACGGTCGGTTTTGTTCGCCGCCTACCCCACCGTCTCGTTGAGGCTTTCAAGGCCACCCTTGAAGAATCGATCATCTCCGATTTTTTGGTCCATGTCGTCGACTTGAGCAATCCCGACTACGAGCACCACATCGAGACCACTGAAAAGGTACTCGAAGAATTGGGTGCGACGGACAAACAGATCATCCTCGCTTTTAATAAAATCGACCAAGTCGACGACCCCGCACTTATCAACCACATCCAGTTGCGCCATCCGGATGCTTGCCTCATTAGCGCACACACCGGAGAAGGGCTCGAAAGCCTTCAGGATGTCATGGTCGACCGTATTGCCGCCTCCTTTGAGGAACTCCGCTTACTTATCCCTCACGAGCGCTACGACCTCGTCTCACAACTCTACCGCGAAGGCGCGATTATCACCGAAACCATCGAAGACGACGGCTACCACCTCTCGGCAAAAATACCCGACCGCATCATCGCCCCCTACCGAGCTTTCTGCCCAGATATTGAAGAAAAAGAACCGGAACCCTGGGAGCGTTGAGCCCCAGCTCGGCGAGTTTTTTTACCTGACTAAGGTAAGTACCTCTCACAACGAACTCGGAGCAGATTTATCAGATCTGGATCCATAAATTCATATTCATCCGGAATGTTAAGCACCGCGATTCGCTTGCCTGCCAGGTGCTTACGAAATTTTCGATTCAGCCGACTTCGGTGCGTATTTTCCATCACGATAACGGTATCTGCCCACTCAATTTGCTCTGGAGACAAAACAACCTCGGCATCATTGTTTAATCCCGCGGAATCCACTTCGACGCCAGGGATATCAGAGAAGATCTCCTCAGCAGTGGGACTCCTGAGTTTGTTCTGAGAACATAGAAACAGCAGCTTCCTCATACCCCTTGCTTCTTAACCTCTTTGCTTGAGGGCCCAACTACTGCTCACACACGATCAATCGCATCGCATCGAGTCTCGGACGTGCAGCGCGTAGCGCTTCAGCTAATTCCCCTCGATGTTCCACCCAGCTATCGATCTCACCTTGAGAGATGCCGTCATTGACCTCACTCAATTCTTCAAGGCGAATGATCTCGCGGTTGATCTGAACGCGCATCTCAGCCTCAGCACCATCGATTGTAGTTTCAATCACGGCCTCAATTTCACTCTTGGCCGCTTCGAGCATTTTGGGGATGAGCCCCTTGATTCCCGGATTATTTAGTATCTTATCGTGATCGGCATCACGCGCTTCAAAGGCACCATCGAGATCCACAAAATCGGCTATCTCACGTTTGTGGTTTACCAGGATCCCTACGGGAGTCCGAGGAAGGTAACGATCCACATGGAGCCGCTGAGGCGCCAGGCATTCGATCACAAATACTGACTCTAAAAACAGCCCTGGCACCTTACAGTCCTGGAAGACGGATACGGCTGTATTGCCGTGTTCACTCGAAAGGAGCGCATCAAATGCACTGCGCACGAGTGGATGGTCTACGGTGAGAAAATGGATATCTTCGCGCCCCAACGCGTCAGCTCGATCAAAGGTCACGGTCATCGGGCCCGACTCCAGTCCAGGCAAGCGCTCGACACGCCCATATTCCATATCAAGCAAGTAGCGCCGCGCACCCATCTCCTCTATGCGCACGCCGAGCTCTTCCAGCATTTGCAGGATGAAATTTTCAAACGTCTTATCTTGGTCCGTGATCGCGATAGACCGCTTCATCGTCTCGCTCTGTCGCGCATCAAATGAATTGAGGGCCAGGAGCTTTAACATGCCGCGTTCCATCTCTTCGCCCCACTCGGCCCGTTTCTTCGCGGTCGCTTTGATCAAACTGGTGAGTGCGCGCCCATCATATTTTTCTGCGAGGCCATGAATACGGTCTTCAAACTCCGCTTTGAGCCGCATTGCGGTAGGGACCGGACTGCTTAAAGCTCCGACACCATCGAGATACCACTTTGCCCACACCGCCTCGGGCCCTTTATCGATATAGGGCACCAGGATCTGAATGTCTGTCGTCTGTCCGATCCGATCGAGACGACCGATACGCTGTTCGAGTAATTCAGGATTCTCTGGCAGATCCCAGAGTATGAGCGTATGGGCAAATTGGAAATTGCGGCCCTCACTACCGATCTCAGAACACAATAACAATCGTGCCCCTTCCTCATCTTGGAAAAATGCCGCATTCCGGTCCCGCTGGACCAAGTTTAACGCTTCATGGAAGACGGCGAGATCCACGTTGATTTGCTCTAAAATCTGTTCGCTCAGGTCTTCCACTAACTCGCGGCTGCGACAGATCAGCAGCGCCTTTCTTCCCGGATTCGCCTTCAACCAATCGACGAGCCATTCAATTTTGGGCTCCATGCCAGTTGGATCGTCGTCCAGACCCTTAAGCGGGATCAGTTCCGGGAGGCGTTTTGGGAATCCACCTAGGGCCGCACGCGTATTTCGGAATATAACTCGCCCGGTTCCAAACGTGTCGAGAATAGCCTGTTCCAGCTCGCGCCGCAACTTATCGTCAAGAGCTCGCGCCCTCGGGAGCTGTTCTGCCATATGCGGCACTACAGCCTGAATGCGCTCGATAGTTGTAACATCCAGAGAAGCTTGCTGATCCACATGATCGATCAGATCCGCGGCCTCTTGGTAATGCTCACTCTCACTAACAAATTTCGCCAGATCGCTATAGCGGTCCGGATCGAGCAGACGCAGACGAGCAAAGTGACCCTCGGCACCCAGCTGCTGGGGTGTTGCCGTTAAAAGAAGTAGCGCCGGCACACTTTTGGCCAGCTCTTCTACCGCTGCATATTCATCTGATACTTGATCTTCAGACCACTCTAAGTGATGCGCCTCATCCACGATCATTAAGTCCCATCCGGCTTCTACGGTCTGGACGAGACGTCGCGGGTGTTTCACCAACATAGATAAAGGCATTAAAGCATGTTGCGTCTCAGCAAACGGGTTTTGGGCTCCATCAGGATGCTCGTCAGCGGCCACGCAGCGCTCTTCGTCGAAGACAGTAAACATCATATTGAAGCGCCGCAGTAGTTCGATAAACCACTGATGCACCAACGAATCTGGAAGAATCACGAGCACCTGATCGGCGCGCCCCGTCAAGTGCAGGCGATGCATGATCAATGCGGCCTCGATGGTTTTACCCAAGCCCACCTCGTCTGCGAGCAACACGCGCGGATTAAGGCGCTGGGTCACCTCCTCTGCGATGTATAGCTGGTGGTTGATCAGGTCGATCCGCGACCCGATGAGTCCCCGAGTCGGCGCTTTACGGATCTTGGCCTGCCACTCCAGTGATTCCAAACGCACCATGTATGAGCGCGAATTATCCAACTGTCCCCCCTGCATTCGATCAATAGGGGAGGAAAAGCTAATCGTATCGGATAAAGCCGCCTCAGGCACCCATTCGCTATCGAGCAGATAACTGAGGAAACCGTTCTCCTCCTTCACATTTTCTACTGTGCCCTTGCTCCCCTCATGGGTTTCTACCCGATCCCCCACGGAAAACTCTACCCGACGCACCGGCGCAGATTCCAAAGCATACTCCCGACGTTCCTCAGCAGCCGGAAATAAAATCTCCACACGCCCAAATTTCGCGCTCAGCACCACTCCCAAGCCCAATTCCGGCTCAGCATCACTCACCCATCTCTGTCCGGGCTGAATATTCGATCCACTCATAAAGCAACATAAGATAACCGCCTAAGTCACCTTATGGAAAGCTGAAAGCACCTATTCAGGTGGACGATGCTCTTCATCCAGATGCAGGTAACCCCGTATCACATGTTCAAATGGGACCACACAGATACCCTCGGCCAGCGAATAGGGCCGTTTTCCTGGATAAATCACATATAAATGCTCCAAATCCAGATCTTCCATGGCAATCATCATGGACTTCGTTTTCCTAGGTCCATCGGACCGTTTCATCTCAAATCCATAGCGCTTTCCGTTTTTGATCAGCAAAAGATCCAGCTCGGCTCCAGCATGCGTCGCCCAAAAATAGACCTCGTCGGGCGCGTATAAAAACACGATCGTTTCTAGTACTAGACCTTCCCAAGAAGATCCAATTTTAGGATGAGTAACGAGTGCGTCATACTCGCAAATCCCTAAAATAGCATGCAATAATCCGGTGTCGCGAAAGTATAACTTAGGTTGTTTCACCTGACGCTTCTTCAAGTTCTCATGCCAGGGTCGCAAGGCTCGTATCATAAATACGTTCTCCAGTAGATCCAGATACCGGATAACACTCGTTTGACTGACACCCAAAGAACGCGCGGCCTCACTGGCGTTGAAAACCTGACCGTGATAATGCGCTAACATTGCCCAGAAACGCCGAATAGTGGATGCAGGAGTACGAATGCCCATCGAAGCCAGATCTATCTCCAAAAATGTGCGAATAAAGTTCTGCCGCCACTGCCAGCTATCATTGTCATTAGTGGGCAACAAAGAACGCGGAAATCCGCCGCGAGACCAATAATCTGATATCTTTGCCTCACCCTGAACCTCAATCATCGAGAATGGCGTCAATTCAATATACTCTATGCGCCCAGCCAAAGATTCAGCACTCTTTTGCATCAACTCAGGGCTGGCACTTCCTAAAATGAGGAATCTAGCTTTTTTATCAGATCGATCTGCCAACACCCGTAATATAGGAAACAGATCCGGTTTGCGTTGCACCTCATCAATTACGACCAAGCCTCTAAGCTCTTCTAAAGCCGTCATGGGCGCGTCCAAACGCGCCAAGCTTGAAGGGTCCTCAAGATCAAAATAATTCGGAGAGTCCGCCTCGACATAGGATCTGGCCAGGGTGGTTTTGCCACACTGCCGCGGCCCGACGATCCCAACGATGAGGCTGCGACGGAGAGCGTCTTCCACCTGTTCCTGCTTTTGTTTTCGGACAATCATTTGCTTCAGAATGAAATTATTTTACCTTGAAACTTTCACATAAAATGTTTAAATTTCAATGTAATTTTTACTACAGTTATTTCGGAGAATGTGACCAGAAGCGCCTGAAGACAAAGAGTGAAAATGTTAAAGGGACCTTGATACTAAGTTTGATCTACCAGGTATACTCATGGGTATACGCGGGCATGAGGTAAGGTCCTTTTAAATATATAACTTACCCATCGGGCCAGGTAGAGCCGCAACAAGCGGTCGAACTCGTGGATCTCCTCATGGAATCAAAGAGAGACGCATTAAGCCACGAGCTATTGCATGTGCTTCGACAAATTCGAGACATTGAATCAGCCGTGGCCTCTAAAGCGGCAAATTAATTGCCCCCCCGTGGATGAAACCGAGCATGTTCATCCACGAGGTGATCAGTTTGGACTGAGGTGTAAATCTGAGTGGTGGCGATGTCGGCATGGCCGAGCATTTCTTGGATCGCACGGAGATCAGCTCCGCCGGAGAGGAGATGGGTCGCGAAGGAGTGGCGCAGGATATGGGGTTTGACGATCTGCTTGATACCAGCCTGGTCGGCGTAGTTTTTGAGGAATACCCAGATCGTTTTGCGAGAAATGGCGGTGCCGCGGTTTGACAGGAACACAGCACTTCCGGTTTTTGTACGGACAAACTCGGGGCGTCCGACTACCAGGTAATCTCGAATCGCTTTGATCGCTGCTGCTCCTAGCGGAACAAAGCGCTCTTTAGACCCCTTGCCCATAACGCGCACAACCTCTTCATCGAGAAAAAGCTGAGTAAGCGTCAAGTTACACAGCTCACTCACGCGTAGGCCACTCGAGTAAAATAGCTCGATAATGGCGGTATCGCGCAGGCCACGCGCGGTGGTTCGACCGGGTGTGGCAATCAGTTTTTCGACGGTCTGGCGCGAGAGGACATCCGGAAGGTTCCGGCGCAGGCGCGGTCCATCGAGCACTTCGGTGACATCGCTATCCAGATCCCGCTCTTTCAAGCCAAACTTGATCAAGCCGCGCAGGGCTGAGAGTTTTCGAGCGACGCTGCTAATCGCGACACCAGCCTCTCCCATTGAAGCGAGCCAAGCTGCCACATGCGCAGCATCCATGTCATCCCAGCCATCCACGCCTTTCTCTGAAAAAAATTGAGCTGCTTGGGCTAGGTCTGACCCATAGCTATCGATACTGTTTTCAGACAGACCACGCTCCAGCGATTGGTTAGCCAAGAAACGCTCTAGCAAATCAGCAAAGGCGTCCAGAGTATCATCAATGCGCGCCACGAGCTAGTCTTGATCCGAGAACTCAGCCTCTTTTTTTGCGTGAAATGCCTCAAGGATCTCCACGGCACGTGACGGTCCGTTTTCAGCTGCTAAGGATTCAGCCACCTCACGGGCCCGGCGCTGCATCTTCTTATTGCGCTCACACTTGCGCACAGTGGAGGCCAGGTTCTCCGGCCAACGCCGGCGCTTTAGGCTGATACCACAGCCGGTGCGCTCCACTTCATTAGCAAAGAAGGGCTGGTCGCCAAAGTGCGGGATAACGATCTGCGGTACCCCGGCGTGAAACACGGTTCCAGTGGTTCCTGAACCGCCGTGATGAATCACTACAGAAGCATGCTTGAACAGTTGGTCGTGGGACACCTTGCCCAAGACTTTGAACTCTGAACGCGGCCGTTCCACCATGAGGCCGGCCCAACCCGATTGAACAATGATCCGCTTTCCAAGCGGCCAATTACGCATAAAACGCGTCATCACCCGGCGTGTCTTATCAAAGGTCACACTCCCAAAAGTCAGAACCGGCACGCGCTCACCGCCCGTAAATGCCTGAAGATCTTCGCCCAACTCTGTATCTTCCTCGGCCTGCCAGCGCAGGTAGCCGGCAAATTTAAAACGATCTGGGTCCATCGGCTTTTCATGTTCGAACAACACCTGGCTCACCGACACGAGACACAACTCGGCGGGTTGATGAAGAAAACTGGAAGCCAGAGGCAATTCAGCCCGTTGCAGTGCTTTGCCGACGACGCCATTTATCGTCTTGACCAAGAGCGTATCGGTGAACCGCCAGATCATCGCGTTCCAGGCATCTTGAATAAACCGCGGCCAACCCCGCAAGGCCGGAATAATTTCCGGTGGATAGTAAATCGAAGGGATGATGTTGTGGGCAAACACCTGGGTGGCGAACGGCACTCCATAACGATCGGCAATTCCCTTGAGTGGGCTGAATACATAGGATGACACCATCAAATCAGCCCACCCCATTTGCGCTTCCAGGTTTTGGAAAATCTCATCAATGAATGGAAGCGACTCCATGTAGATCATACGTAGGACTTCGACACCATGCTTGGCTGCGGCCAAATCACGCATGGCCTCCGCAAACCCACTTTGATCCCAGTCCGGCGGCAAATAGACATACTCCATACCGGCTGCCTCGATCTCTTCCCGAAACAGAGTGACTGTCGCAAACCGTACCTCATGCCCCGCATCCAACAAAGCATGGCCCAGCCGAATCATCGGATAGATGTCTCCAGTCGAACCGTGTGAGCTGAGAAGAACCCGCATGTGCCGACGGAATGCATGAATGCGCAGGCAGGCTCAATGCAGAAATGCCAACCGACGAATAAGCTTTTTGACTCAGCAACTTCCCATCACAAACCTCCTGG
Organism: Opitutales bacterium; assembly: GCA_013215165.1. NCBI lineage: Bacteria > Pseudomonadati > Verrucomicrobiota > Opitutia > Opitutales > Opitutales bacterium. The sequence continues at coordinate 37,565 of JABSRG010000033.1, forward strand.
GATGAATGACGTTACGGAACAAATCATTGGTTGCGCCTTTAAAGTCCTCAATCAGCTCAAACCCGGACTCGATGAGAAAATATACGAGCGGGCGCTCTGTATCGAACTGACAAAGTCCAAACTCCAGTTCGAATCACAAGCGCGTTTCGATGTCCAATACGACGGGCAGCTAATCGGAACCCTCGTGCCTGATCTTATTGTGGAAGAAAAAGTCATCGTCGAAACAAAGATCGCCAGCGCATTTAACGAAACGCACCTTGCGCAGGCTCTGGGCTATCTGAATATAACCGGAATGCCGTTGGCTCTCTTGCTCAATTTCAAACATGCCACCTTGGGCATTAAGCGAGTCAGAGCCGCGACTGCAGAATAAAAGCATACCGTGAATCCAAGGACCTATATTGAAACCTGAAGATAAACACACCACCTTTGGCCATCGATCAAAAGATACTCAAGCACCCCGCCCAAAGCATCGCATTTCAATATCTGTGCCCATCTGCGCTATCTGTGGTTCAGCTTCTTTTTGACCACAGATCGCACGGATTTGCACAGATTATATTTCAGGAAATTGAGGTCTTAGACCAATCCGATATTTGTGATGGCTCTGGCGCAATAACAGCCAACCATCGTTTGACCATCGACCAAAAGATACTCAAACACGCCGCCTAGCGCACGGCATTATAACATCTGTGCCCATCTGTGATGGTATGCGTCAATCATGCCAAAAAGATTTGTTAAGCATGGTGGCGTGTGAAGATAATCAGAACCGTCTCGTGGGTGATGTGCAAAACCCGCGGGTGGCCCTGAGGACGCTCGATGATTTCGCTGGAGTTTCTCTCCGTTTCTGTGATTGAGCGCGCGACGGATATGCACCCACATGGTGAAAAACCGAATACCTGTTTGTCACATGGCCGTCTATCATCAAACGCCACCTGCTTAACTCTACTCAACATGAAAGCAGCTAAGAAAAAATGCAATAGGGTCATTGGCCTGGACATGCATCCAGACGTCTTCGCAGCGGCAGCCTTACCGGTGCCAAAGCTCCCATCTATCGAACAACCTCCCGAATGGATTCAGGATCGCATTGCCACACCAAGCATTGAGACCTGG